>NZ_JBWPWU010000005.1:0-208538 GCF_056590775.1 Porphyromonas sp. C0026D3 | reverse complement strand
TATTCATGTTCCAAAAATCAATGTCATTAAAATAATGGAGCGGTCAGGAAATTTCTATAAGGCAATACGGTTGGGATATATACTTATCTCCATTCTTATCGGATGTATGGCATATAATAGCCTCTATGAATGGCAGGAGATAGAAGCATTAGAACTTGGCAATAAAAAAATAGGTTCATCCGAGATTTTGTGTGATACCTAACAGCGGGATAAGAAAGAAGCTGGCTCTATCTTTAGTACCTTTGAAAAAGTTAACTAATACTATTCTTAGTACTTATGATAGAAACCAGCTTCTTTCTTATTCACCTTCTTGAAGTTGTAGCCGAGCGCACCCCCGAGGTTCTCCGTTGCTGAAATCTTAGCAATCATTACTTGCGGTAATCAATGGTCAGAGAGATAGCCTGCTCCTGTAATGCAATGATCTGAGCTGATAGTTGCTCCAGCTTCTCAAGCAGTATCTGAGCAGTCTTCACGCTATGATAGCTGTTGATGGCACGTACAGCTTGATTATACAGCACACCTATCTTATGTATCTGGGCAGTCAATTCGGAGAGTTTACGATAGTACTCCACAGCAGACTTATCTACCGTTATCACCTTGAAATGCTCCCCCAATATCCTTGCCCGCACAAAGTCGGACTTCGTTTCCGCCCCTGACTTATGGAACAACTCAATCGCCCGTTGCTGGTCTTTCGGGTCAGGCAAGCGTACGTGCCAGTTGTCCCAGCGAGGCTTATTCAGCTCTTTTCGCTTACGATCTCTTTCTGTCTGCTCGTTCATCTGTTGTTTCTTCTGTTAATTACGACTTTGGAGTAATTCATCTCCCCTTCGGGGCAAGGGTCTTTGTGTTACAAACTGCGGTTTGTGTTACAAAGACACACCTTGCCAATATCAAGAATTGATGCCACCCACTTAGGGGCGATTGGAAATTAGCTTTTGACTTTCTGAGCTAAGTTTTGAGTCTGGTTAAGACTTGACTCAGTTTTGACTTGGCTCAGTTTTGACTCAACTCAAAATTGACTTAGCTCAAGAGTTAGGTTTTGACTCAACTCAATTTTGACTTTGGTCAATTTTGACCTGAGTCAAAATCCACTTCTTGACCATACCAAATCTTGACTTACCCAACTCTTAACCGAAATCTCCTATGGCTTACTTATTTGACCGTAGGTAATTGTAAGCTCAGATTAAACGCTGAAAACTCACCGATGAAGTCAACAATCCCCAAAGAGGGAAAAGCACGCACACCGATGGAAGAATTGACACTCACCGAGAGATTGTATGCTCTTGACGTCAGCGTTACCGAGTTCAAATGAGTATCCGCTAAACCATATCTCAACTCACTTCTTTTACCCCGCTGTCCAATTACTTATTTCTCTTATATATAGGATTATAGTGCCTTTCAAGCATAGCTTGTATGTCGCTCTGTTTGTAGAGTATCTTGCCACCGATTTTGTGATAAGCTATTGTTCCACTGTCTCGGTACTCTTGGAGCGTGCGACTGCTCAGACGTAACAGCTTGCAGACTTCCTCACTTGTAAGGTAAACCTCTCCGCCCAACATAGGACGTGCAGTAGCGCAATAACGCTCCAGCTTCTTCAAGACACCCTCCATAAGTTGTGCAAACATCTGCATTTGCGGGTCTTGTTGTGTAATGATTTCGTTCTCTGACATAGTTCATTAGGTGCTTGGGTTCAGTCTTTCTGAGCATTCAGTATTTCAGTGATGTCGCTCTCTTTATAGTAGCACTTATGCCCGACCATAGAGAACGGGATTTTACCCGTATCCCGATAGTGTTGCAGGGTTCGCTTGCTGATACCGAGCCTACGGCATACGGCTTCATTGTCGAGCCATTCCTCCGTTTCGGGAGAACACCCGATAAGCCGTTCAATACGGTGGATAAAGTCTGCAAAGGAGGAGCAGTGCTGCTCCCATGCCTTGCGGTCGATGATGGTAAGTTTCATTGCATTGTTGTTGATTACGTTATTCATACTAGGCAAACGAGCAGTTTTTCTGTCGATTGCCCTTATTGTCGGATGCAAAAGTAACCCCTCTAAAGCGGAAAAAGAAAGAGTAAGGAAGAATACGGAAATAGTTAGGACACAAGGGAAATGGCGAACACAAAAGTTTAGGCTATTGCGGTAATGAGATGAGGTGCTGGTTCGTTCCGTACTAGCGAAAATAAAATCAGGTCACTCTCGAGTGTTCGATTGCTTTGACATCTCTCTATCAATTAACAGAGTGAGAGCACACTCTTTGGCTTATGTGATTGATGGAGTATTTGTTTTGTCGCTTCTTGCGTCCAAAGAGCCTGAGTATGCCGTATTCGTTCGGGCTTATTCTTTTGGCGGTTAGCCTATTGCTGCAAGGTTGGAGCGAAAAATACGACCGCACTAACAATCAAATTATTGCAAGTATGATAATAGCAAAGTACAGAGAAAAGCCCTGCGGTGGAGATTTTTCACTCCATCCGCAGGACTTGACCTTGCAAGCAATCAAGGCAACCGCCATACCTTTGCCCGACCGATTACGGCTTCAGGTCTTTGAGGAAAGTTCATCTATAAAGGTTCAGATTGTGTTTTGTCTTGCTGTGCTATTGACTCACAATAACCCTCAAAGGCAGCATGCTCTCTGTCAGTGAGTGCAGTCATATCCTCTTGTATCTTGTGATCGGTTATCTTTCCGTAGATTTGTGTCGTGCCAATATTGCTGTGTCCGAGCATCTTGCTGAGCGTTTCCATTGAGATCCCGTTGGATAGGCAAATTGTGGTTGAAAATGTATGGCGAGCCATATGAAAGGTCAAACCTTTCTCTATTCGGCATATCTGACCAATGTTCACACAAGCTAAAGACGCCTTGCGGGTGGTTAGGTTAGGGAATATCAAGTCGTCTACTTTCCTGTCTTTGATATAGAGTGAAAGGATTTGCTTGGCAATAGGCAAAAGTGGAATGATAGCTTCTACGTCCGTTTTCTGCCTTTTGATACGGATTTCCTCCGTGCCGTCTGCATTACGGATGATATGCTTTAGCCTGAGCCGTTGCATGTCCACACGTGCCAGACCAGTAAAGGCACAGAAAAGAAAGAGCTGCCTTGCTCGTTCGAACTGCCTGTCAATGATGGGTGTTTGTAATACTCGTTGGAGCTCCTCCGTAGTGAGATAACGCCTTGTGCGGTGTGGCAGTTCTGCCTTGTAGTCCGCAAACGGATCGATACGGATATACTTCTTCTGCTGACCTATGCCGATAAGCTTTCTTAGGAAAATGACCACAATCTGAATGGTGGCAAGGGAAAGGTTGCGCTCTGATTTGAGATAGAAGTCCATCCCCTCGATAAAGCCGTAGTCCAACAATGAGTAGCGAATATCCTCCAGTCCCAATCGTTCACGCAGATAAGCCTCTATGAGTTGTGTGGCATAGATGTAATTGGCAAAGGTCGGCTTGGCAATCGTTACCCCCACACAGGGACGTTTATCCTCAATGAAGAGATGTGCTTCTTCCAAAAGAAAACCTTTAGGTTTGTCTTCTTCCATGAGTTCACATTTCAGTAGCTCGGCTGTGATATAGCCACGCTGCCATACTAATTCTTGATACTTCGCTTTGGCTTGTTCATCTTTGGCTTGGAGATAGCGGTTGATTTCCTTTATCTCTTCGCCCGTTCCCTTGCATCTTCCCTTACGACTATCCCAAAGTTCGGGAGCAATCTCCTTGCCCGTGCTGTATTGCACCTGCTTTCCGTCTATAGTGATGCGTCCCATAATCGGACATTTGCCGTTCTTCTTCTCTTTGGACCGATTGATATAGAATAGTGTTTTGAATGTACTTCGTGCCATAATATCAAAGCTTCAAGGTGAATGTATCTTGTATGCGTTGCTGCACATTTTGCATCTCTCGATGGATTCTCTCGGAGGAAACGGCAGCATATACTTGTGTTGTTCTCAGGTTGGTGTGCCCGAGCATACGGCTCACCGTTTCAATAGGCACTCCTGCTGAGAGCGTGATGAGCGATGCAAAGGTGTGGCGAGCCATGTGAAAGGTTAGCGGGCTTTCCATACCGACATTTCTCTGTATGTAGTGCATGCCGTTGTGGATGATGTCGTTAGTCGGTACATCAAAGACAAAACCAGCACGCTTACCTCTGTACCGCTCCATTATCGCCCAAGCAGGTGGAAGCACCTGTACACGATATGGAGTCTTGGTTTTCATTCGCTTGCCCTTGATGCAAAGTTCACCTTCTTCCAAGACAATGTTTTCTTCTCTGAGATTGCGCACGTCTGAGATTGCCAAGCCTGAAAAGCAGGAGAATACGAACAAATCACGGACAATACGGTAGTTCTCCCATTCTATCTCCAAGTCAATGATGCGTTGCAGCTGGTCTTGAGAGATACTTCTCGGCTCACCTTTGGGACGTTCATAGCTGTAGCCCAAGAACGGGTAGAAGTCCAGCACGCCTTTCTTCACCGCCATGCGGACGATACACTTCAAGGTGGATAGGGCACTCGACACGCTGCTACGTTTCAGTTTTCGGTCAATGGAGAGGTAGTACTCGAAACCCTCAATAAAGGCTTTGTCTAATTGTGAAAGGGGAATGTCGCTTACTTTATACTTCTTCTGCAGATACTCACGGAGCAGGGATAGCTGATAGGTACGGAGCTTGAATGTCTTCAAGGCTCTATCAATGCCTATGCGTTCCTTTGTCTGTCTGAGATATTCCTCAAAACTCTGCAAAAGCAGGGCTTGACGGTGGATTTGCCCCTGATAAGCATCCCTCACATCGGTGGCGGTAAAGGATTCTTCTCTTTCACTGAGTTCGTGAAAGCGTGCGTGGATGAGTGCGGTGCATTCACCGAGTTTCTGATTGACGGACACCGCCATAGCACTCTTGCCGGTGAGTCGTTGCTTACGGCTATCCCATAGGGCGATCGGAGTCTTACACTTGGTGGAGAACCCCGAATGGGTTCTGCCTACGGAGATGCGCCCGATGACAGGCACAAGTCCTTTCTTGTCGGTTCGTCTTGCCTGAACAAAGAACGATACTTTCAGTTTGTTTTCTTTCATTCTTCTATCGTTTTTCTAAATTCCCTTTGCTTGCAAAGGTACAGTGAAACAGGTGCTTCTGAGCGATGCAGAACGATGAAATACGATGAATAAAAAACTGTGGAGCAGTTGTTTAGCTTCAATTCGTAACCCCTCTTTGCTCTTTCTTCGATGGGTTACGATTTGGTAACGGAACTCCTGCCGTTTTATGCTCGTTTTTGCTTATCCTCAAAATAGCAAGAAAGCCTAAATGATGCTATTTCAAATAGTTACATCCATTGCATATCCCGCTATTTCCCTTAATTCTTAACTCCCGACTATGCCCGCAATAAATCGTCTGGCAATTTGGGAGGCGGATCCTTCATCATCCGCAACTCGATACTGTTCTCTTCTGAGTAAAACATTGCCTTTGGTTGGGCCTGTTATTGAAGCAATAAATTGCCCTTGAGGGGTGAGAAAGCAGAGTGTAACACTGTTATCTATACATAGCTTCATTACTCCGGGTGATGCTCCCATGTAATTGAAACAAACGATGCTTTCTAGATTCATGATTGGTATTCGAAAAGATTCTTTATCTTCTTTTAGAATTACCACATTAAGTCCATCCTTTCGGAGGTATACATCTGGAGTGAGTATGTATAGTGTGTTGAGCAACGGTTTCATAATAAACGAATATGGTGCGAGAAGTAGTAGTTTCGAATATCTGGCTGTAATGATAGCTTTGGCATGCAAACCTCTAATAGGGAACATCTATTACACTTTTGGTCGTAGATTGCCGGAGTTGTCCCACCAATTTTAGTTAGATGGTGCATTTCTTGTACTGTCCTCTCTAGTTCATTTCTTAGATCACCCCCAAGAAGTACCTCAAGGCGATGTTTTGTTTCACCATAATATAGATAACCTGCAGGAATGGTAATCCCGTACATCTCTTCTAGGCAGACTGCTTCGGCGCATAGTTGCAGTTTGTCAGCATTGTCTGGCTTTGGGTGACCTCTTTTGTACTCAATTGGTATTGCTTGCCATTTTCCTGGATAGTGTGGATGCCTAAGGTGTGTTTCCCCTTTGGCAGGAGTAAGTTCTATGATATCAGATATGCCATAGATTCCTAGACGGTAGGAGACAAGGGAGACGCTTCGGAGTGTAATCGTAGTACCTCTTTGTTGAGGAAGATCAGGGGCGTTGACTCGCTGATGAAGAATTTGTCCAAGGACTGTAAGGTCATTCTCCTGCCACTTCATATCTAGGTGAATCAACTGCCATTGTCGTGGACAAAAAACGAAATGTTGTATAGCAGAGATCATCAGACAGTCTTCATCGGTATAGTTTTTGATGTTCATTTGTTTGTTTTTTTATGATACCCCCCTGCACGATTGTTCCTCGCACTAATGTGAGGAACAATCGTGCAGGGGATGCCATGATAATTGTTCTAATCTATTGAAAATTAAGTGATTACTTACAGTCAATCTTGCGAATCAGAGTGACACCTTCGGGCATATCGGATTCATTGATGGTTATACGGTAGTCACTGAAGCCTCTCGGAAGATCTGTTAGTCGTTCTATCTTGATCCTTTTGAAAAGATCTTGTGCTAGGGCATTGCCGAGCATGGATTCGTGGCGGAAGATATAGAGTCCTTGAGGCCCCATCATGCCACGAGTGGCGGAGCGATCAATATCAAACATCCAGTGGAGCGCTTCCCAGAAGAGTGATAGATCATCCTCCGTAAATCCTGTCTTCTGAGCATATGATGGCGTAACGAAGCCGTGGCAGATGTAGAGGCCATAGGGAACAGTTGCTTTGCGTCCCATTGTACGATAGCCCCCGCCATCGTCAGCCATCTCTTTTTCCTTGGCTTCTTTGGCATCCGTGGCTGCCATACGGGTGATGGTGTGCTCACTAGCAGTGATAGGATCAATAGACCTAGAAAAAGTCAATTGCACTGCTCCTCGAACTTGACCAGCGTTGGCTCCAGTGGAAAGCACGGCACCAAATGTGCGAATGTCATAGTACTTGTGGCACATGATATCCTGCGCCTTTTGGCGATCTTTTGAATTCTTTGTCTGCTTGTCATCTGTAACTTGCTTGACGGCCTCCTCAATGGAATCGTTGAGAATCGCATTCTCCACAACAAAGATTTCATGTGTGCCATCTCTTAGCTCTTCACGCTCTCGGGAGGCATTGAGGATATAGTTACGGACTTTTCGCTTCAAACAAACATCTGTAACTAGCCCATGACCAGTCTCAATATCAATTCTAGGAAGATTACCAGAGTCTGGATCACCATTTGGATTCCCATCTGTGACATCAAAGAGATAGACAAAGTCATATCTGTTTTGTATTAGTTCTTTGCTTGACATAATGATTAGTTTTCTACTGATGAGTTATTATTAATTACTTCTTTCTCTTCTTTAGAGGCAAAATGGTATTGCTTCTGATGATAGTATCCTAAGCAAAAGAATCCCTGCTCTTCAAGTGTGAAATGGGTAGGATAGGGTGCTCCTTTTCCATCCATAAGTGACATGATCTGCTCCAGTTGTTTTTCACAATTGAGATACAGCGCTGGATTATCCCTTTTCGCTTTCTTCTGGTGAAACACGGATAGTCTTATCAGGCTGGGAAAAACAGATGCCGGAGAGGTCATCGCATTACCGAAGTAGCTATCCGTTATTGTCGCTTTTTTATTAGCAATTAGTTGGATGTTCTCAAGCACGGCAAAATGCCGTCCTGCTAAATAACCTTTGTTGGTCTGTGTGATGTCGAGTGACATAGTAATGATGTTTTTTTCTGTATGATGTTTGTGTCTATAGTGCCTATTCAGGTAGGCCTTTGTGTACGCAGCTCTTAGTTCTGAGACTGTTCGATCTGCTCTAATGCGTTGCAGACATGAGGTAAATAGATCTGATGGATAGGGTGCTCCCGTGATGATACTTTTTACCAGTGCTTCTATTGGGCGTTTGGGCCACTTATCCGCTTTGAGCGTAGCGGGCATAATTGAGGCAAGGAGCGAATATATAGAGCGGATTTTTGGTTCATCGGTTTCCCTCTTTACCCCTTTCCCATATATTTTATGATCCTCTATGTGTTGAAGGGTGTTTCCAAATATTTTCGATATGGTACCCTCTACAAAGAGTTTGACTGAAATTCTTCCTTTTCCAGGCTCAAGGGCCAAGAGGTAGAAGTGTTGTTCCGAGGAGGTATTTACAAAAGCATTTTTGACCCCTTGTATGGCACGGAGTGCTGATAGTACTTGTCTAGATGTTGCTTCTTCTGCTATAAGCGAGACCTCATCTGCTTGTTTTTTTTTCTTCCTTTTACTTCCCTTGCTCTTTGTGGTGAGTTCTGTTATCAATGGTGGACTGAATGTTGCCGATTTGAAGTGCTCAGCGAGTTTGTCATCTTTTGTATGACTAGCCCAAAAAACGTAGGTGACGCCAGAGAGAAAATAGTTGGTACTTCTACCTTTCTCCAAGAGAGAATTAAGAGCATTAACATATCCTTCCGCTGCCTTAGGAGATACAGGAGCATTGTAAGCTTGAGACTTGCCATATGAGTCATAACCACAATTGACTTGGAAATTAACCAGAGAGAGTGGCATTCCGCCAAGTTTTATCCCGGGATGAAGTCTTGAAATAGGTCCATTAGTACCGGTTATTAGACAAACAGCATTTTCGCCATCAGACTGATCAGTGTAATAGTGCGTACTTTGGTAATCTTTGAGGTCTTGTTCACTGGTAACTAATGACACTGTGTTGTTTTCAGACAATATGCCAAAGGTCATATTGGTGCCAGGCTTTTTCGTAATTAAAGCTACAACCTCATTGTCATTAGTGATTTTTAGGTATTCCTTGTTGTCATAAAAGGCTTTCACTGCTTGAAAGGCTTTATTGGACTTGTATATTTCTGCAAATTGTCCAACCAATGCAACGAAGGCATCCATCTGTCTTTTTGATTTCGCACGTTCGTTATCTGTGTCTTTCCCTGTTAATCCGAGTACATAGCCATAATGATCCCAAAATAGATTTGGCACCACTCCGGATGTTCTGGTTACTGGAGATGGAACGATGCACTCGAGAATTTTGTCTTTGGATCCACTTCTAAGTCCATCCACAAAAAGTAGGACCCCGTCTGCATTGATTTGTATAATGAATGGAATCTCTTTTTTTGCATAACCATCTGGTAACTTGTTTCCGGACGTTTTGTCTCGTTCGTAGAGTGCTTGTAGTATCATCGTAGTATTTTGTCACTAGAGGGTTCTGGCACTTCAATCACTCCATGGTTCATCTGCGCATGGAAAAACATCGCTTCCGGACTCTTGGAGTTCCTCTTAAAGTCCATGTCAAATAGCATCAATCCAAGGTCTCTTGTGTCTTCAATACCATCGTTATATTGGGCATCTGGGACGTATCGAAAGTGACAGCTAAACTCTCTGCATCCCAAGTAAGGCATCGTAAAGCATTGTCCTCTTGAAGCGCGTCTTTCAAACATTCCATGGTACTTGCCTGGGTTCTCTGATCGTTTTTCTGGTTCGCTTCTTAGATCAAATTTTCTTTGCTCTTCTTCGGTACGTTCGAAAATAGGTATAAAAACCAGCCGTGCAAAAACTCGATACTTCACATCTCTAAGAATGTATGCAGTCCTCTGCTGACGTGCCACTTCTATAGGGATTGCACCACTTGTAGGACGTGCCAATGCCCCTACTTCGTTGCGTTTAATGGATATATGTCTGATAGGTTTGTGTACCTCAATTCGAGTTACTTCCCATCGTATGGCACGTTTCCAAAGTATGGACTGGAATATATTGCGTACCGCAGATGGAGTGATCACATCGTAGCTAACACGCTCCACCTTGAGCTCTGGTCGAGTGAAACAAGCGAATTCACCACTCAGCTCTAAGCAATACTCTTTGCCAAATGTATCATTCATCATAATAGTTTTGTTATAGTTAGTTTGTCCAAATAGTCCTTTTATGAAATTACATAGGTTTCTTCTGCCCAGTGGTTTGAGACAACTATTCCTGCGACTTCGTCGTAGCACTGATCATCCACCAAGATTGAAATAATTTCATTTTCTCGTACAATTTCTTCTATGTTTCCATGGCCAAGCAATGTGGCGTAATCTTTATCCCTAAGCATGACACTGTACTCCTGCATAAGACGAAAGTCTCTGCTCGTAAGCGAAAATTTGTTGTCACGAATCTTTTTGACCATCTCTTTCCCTTTATCTCCATAAGGAACGACAATTGAGTGCGACTTTTTGTTGTCAATCAGAATGAACCTTTCGGAAGCAGTTTCAAAATTGATATCTTGGGTATACCCAAGGCATTCTTCAATCTTATTTATATCAAAATCAGTAATCCGCCTATAGTACTGTTTGTAATAGTAGTCTATCACTTCTGGACTGGTAGGATTTGTTTTGATTTTTGGACTTCCATAAAGGGTTGCAGTGGTTGCATCACAGCCTTTGGCGATGTTACCAAATGGTTTACTACCATCTTTGAGGATAAAGACATACACTTGCCCGCGCCGATCCATTTTACCTTCCCTATTACAGCGCCCGCCTGCCTGAATGATTGAGTCCAAACCGGCGTAAGCCCTCCAGACGCATGGAAAATCAAGATCTACCCCTGCCTCTATCAATTGTGTACTGATCACCTTTGTTGGCTTCCTCTCTTTCATCCGTTCTTTTATAGTCTCTATCGCTTTTCGTAAATGGGCTGAGCACATCATACGAGAGAGGTGAATCACCTCATCTGATCTGTTTCCTAGTAGTGTCTTTAGAGCGCTGTATACGATTCCTGCATCTTTTCGAGTATTTACGACTCCGAGCACTGACTCCTCTTGAAAAAGTATTTTTGCAAAGTCTTGATGATTAATTTCTTGTGGCGCTATGTGATAGTCGACACGGTCAAAAGGAGCGAAGTATTTCTCTTCTCGAGGTACTAGATCGCCTTTTATAGGTAGCGGATCATAAAAATCAGTACAATACTCATTTGAGGAGAGGTCCGTGCCAAAGACCGGCTGGGTCGCACTGCAACAAAGAATGGAGCAGTGAAAGGCTTTAGACAATGTGTCTATTGAGGAGAGGATAGGGCGTAGAAACTCTACCGGAAGGGCTTGTATCTCATCCAAGACGATTACGGAGTTAGCGATGTTGTGTACTTTGCGACATTTTGCTGGTTTAGATGCAAAGAGACTAACGAAGAATTGCATATTTGTTGTCAAGATGATGGGAGCATCCCAATTTTCTGTCAGAAACTTCAGCCTAGATATTTGTGAATATTCTTCGTCTCCGTTGATACCTCGCTCAGTTATTACTTCGGAATGATGTTCTAGAATATTTTCTTCACCAAAAATACCACGGAAGATTGTAGCTGTCTGAGTGATGATTGTAGTATAAGGAATGACATAAATGATCCGATCGTGATGATTACGGATAGCCATCTCTAACGCCCATGCCATCGAAGAGATGGTTTTACCCGCACCTGTGGGGAGTGAGAGCGTATAAATCCCGGGGGGATTCTGTTTGCCATGTAAACGACAGCGATTAAGGAAGTGTGCCCTCGACCGATTAACCGGTGTTTGAAGAACTGTTTGGAAGTTATCTGTCTTCTTCTTAAGGCGATCTCTTAGTTCGCAAAGTGAGGCATAGCCATCCTTTATCTTCTTGCGCTCTGAGCTTAGAGTAGGTGACATAAAGTGCTCTGTATCTAAGCGGTCAGCATCAACTAAAGCAGAGAAAATCATCCGGATTGTCATCTGAAAATCATAAAACTCATCAGTTTGTACCTGTAGACTCTCCTTTTCCTCTGTTGCCACTTCTTCGCACGCATCGCACCACCTCTTGTGTTCACTGCAAAATTGCTTTAACAGTTCATTGTAATCATAGAGCCCCCGGTGATGTCCACTGATGCAGTAGGCAATCGCATTGGCAGCGATATAATTTTTTATACTTCTTGTTGCTTTTATAGCTCCCACAATAGCATGAGGAGCCTTGGCTGGAGAAGCATCGTTGTTGTTGTCATAGCCAGATGCTCGTTTAATATAGTTCTGAAAATCTGGTCTATACTTGCCGAAGTCGTGCCAAAGACCTGCGTAATAGGCAAGATCTTTTATCCCTCTACTTTCATCATCCTCGTAGATTAGGTTTCTTGCAAGTTCTGCGACATTACGACTATGCGCTTCAATGCTCTGTATAGCAAAGCTTCCATCAGTTTCATCTTTTCGAATATGAGCTATTGCTGTCGGATTTTTCATGTTATCGCTGATTGTATTAGTGGCTAGCAAGCCGACATGTACTGAAAAACTGACTCTCTAGGGTGTGGTGTTTTAAGATTTGGTTAGCAGTTTTTTCTGTTAGAAATTGATTTTTGGTTGATAGAGCTACTTGTTAGTCCTAAATCAAGTGCCACTATGCAAAATTATCTATTTTTTTAATCTCTTTTGTGCAGTACGTTGTGCGATGAAACCGACTGTAGTTTTCTCTTATTCGGGGCAATTGGAAATAAGATTCCGAATGAGGTGAGGATGGTTGTGTGGTTGTATGGTTGTGTGGAAAAATTGATGTGTCTTCGTGGTATGCGGATGTGGAGTCTGTGCTTAAGTATTCTGTACGCAACTTTATCTTTTCTGGTGAAATAATGCTCGTCCCAGTTTCTAAAATAAGAGTTCTCCAATCGATACTTCGCCGAACTGGGATTACTTTTCTAGGCTTCCATGATATAGTTCGTCATCACAAACTCACGCTCAGCCTATGGGTAGAGCGTGAGTTGCCTATAGTAGGTTTGTGGGCTATTCTTCGAATCCTACTGGTATCGGGTAACTAGTTCTTTCCCAACTGTGGTTCTGATCAGTGGCCACTTTTTCTTTCACTGTACACTTCCCAAGTAAGTCTTGAAAACGCTACGCTTTAAGCACGCCGGGTGAAGGGTTTTTTCAAGCTCTAGACTAGGTGCCTTCATGGTGGAGAAGCCGTTGTAGAAGCGTGCTTTTGGCAAAGGCACTTAGAGGGATGATCGCTTGTTTATTTGTGAGATAAAACAGGATTCAGGTCGCATGATAGTAGTTGACCAACTTCCAATTTTGCGTACTGTCAGCCCGAACTATACCAAACTCCTCTAGAACTTCCGAATCCATCCAACCAATACAAAATGCGGCAGAATCTATGCTTACGTAGCTCCAAGCCGAAAAGAAGCCAGTACTGTCTGGGGCTGAAATTACGAATGCATACTCACTGATGTTCCTTGGGTTGTAAACACCCTCTTGTAGAGCTAAGCGTATTTTGCGATAGCGTGCATCGCTTCTGAATTTCTTTACAAACTCAGAAAGTGGCTCTGTACCTTTATTCCAAGGCATCGATAAGTCTAGGGCTAGTTGATTGTTTTGTTGGTAAAAGAGGGTACTCTCGTCCGGTTGGGTATCATCTAGACAGTTGCTTTTGACAAGTGCCTCCACCTCGGAGATGCTTTTTACTTCCGTCACCTCCTTGCTAAGGATCGTATTATCTTCCTTCTCCTCCTGCTCACCACAGCCTACCACGAACAACAGTATCCCCATGATAGTAAATAGAACCCTGGGGTGCCATTGAAGTAGCCGTACGACGTTACATTTGAACATAAAAACAAACCCGAAAACGGGAAAGCAGTTAATCAATCACAATGGGGGTTGAATCTTGAACTAAAGATACAAAATATTTCAAATCTAAGTCAAATAGTACCAGCTGTTTTTTAGGCGTAAGTACTTCCATGTATCTACAGCGGTTTGTGCTAGGAAATCAGGTTCTGGAATGCCTTTCGGAGATTTTTTGCTAAACAAAATCTCTGTTCTACTCAAGATCGGAATGTGTCCCATTGCCTTTTCACTAGACATATTAGCATTGATCAAATTAAATTGGTAAATTTGCGGTGCTTTGCGTAACCTCTGGTGAGAAGTTTTGTGTGGCTCGCGTATGTTGCGTTTAGTCAATTACTAATTCAATAAAGCAAAATAATCATGGATTTGATTAAGCTAGTAGAAAAAGAATTCGCAACGGACAAGGAACTCGTAGAGTTTCACAGTGGAGATACGATCTCGGTTGCCTATCGAATCAAAGAGGGTGCCAAGGAGCGTATCCAGGTTTTCCGGGGAGATGTGATTCGCATTTCCGGAGAAGGCGCAAATAAGCGTTTCACAGTCCGTAAGATTTCTAATGGAATCGGTGTAGAGCGTATCTTCCCGATGAATTCTCCTTTTATCGAGGAGATCACAGTACACAAAAAAGGTCGTGTGCGTAGAGCTAAGCTCTATTATCTTCGTGAAAGAAGAGGCAAGAGTGCACGAATCCGGGAGCGTCGCTCGTTCTGATTACTTTTGTGTGCATATGATTATCAAAATGCCTTGGGAGATATCTCAGGGCATTTTTTGTTAACCTTTTTGGTATCTTGCATGAGGGAATAGGGCTATTTAGCCAAATATATAATATCGTGAGCCATGACTGAAAAGACTAAAAAGCTAAAAGTATTGTTGACTGGGGCCGGTGGACATATAGGCCGGTGTGCTCTAGATCTTTTGATGGAGAAAAAAAACACCTTTGATATTCGTGTTTTTGATCTAGATACCCCTAAGAATAGGGAATACTTTGGTCGTTATGGTGATGACCTCGAAGTCTATCTGGGTGACATTTCGTCTCCTATAGATTTGGTATCTCCGGTGACAGGTGTTGATGCAGTCATACATATGGCGTCAGTCATTCCTCCACTTGCTTCTGATCGCCCCGACTTGGTTGATTCTGTAAATATAAAGGGGACAAAGAACCTAGTTGTGGCTTTAGAGCACTATGCGCCACGAGCATTTTTGATGTTCGCATCAAGTGTCGCTGTGTATGGAGATCGCTTTCTCAATCCTTTTATCAAGGTGACAGATCAGGTAAACCCTGTATCGGATGACCACTATGGCGCCGGAAAAGTGCTGATGGAGCAAGCAATCATAAGCAGCTCTCTGCAGTGGACGATTTTCCGACTTTCGGCCATCATGGGAGCGGGCAATCACATGATGTCCGGATTGATGTTTCGGATGCCTTTGGAGCAACTTTTTGAGATTTGTACGCCCAAGGATACTGCTCGAGCCTTTGTGAACGGCTTGTCTAGGCTGGAGGAATTGACTGGGAAAATCTTCAATTTGGGAGGTGGTCCACAGTGTACGACTACATACCGTACGTTCCTTGAAAATAACTTTAGAATCTATGGCCTTGGTGAATTTGACTTCCCCCGGATTGCCTTTGCCACCCAAAATTACCATTGTGGTTATTACGAGGATGGCGATCATTTGGAGGAGCTCTTGCACTTTAGACGAGATACGCTGAAAGACTACTACCGTCAGTTACAAGACTCGATACCTTTGGCACAACGATTAGCGACACAGGCTGTTTCTCGGTTGGTCAAGAGTTATCTCCTCCACTTGAGTAGGCCTTATCAAGCAGTCAAGGAGTGCGATAAGGAGGCTATGAAGTTTTTCTTCAGATCGTTTTAGTCCATATCCAACGCTGTAACGATCGAGACGGCGCAGTGCCAATTGTAGAGTTTGCACTGTACAAATACAGGGATGCTTTCGGAAACCAGCATCTGTAGCTTTCCGCCTTTTTTCACACCAGTCAGCCGTATGTCCCTGGAGAAGTGACTGACATGGGTTGAAAACGCTTTGTACACCGCTTCCTTTGCAGTCCAGAGCCACAATGGATGTATTGGATCTATGTGTTTTAGGATAGACAGCTCTTCTTGGGTGGCGAACCTTTTGAAAACTTTTTGAGCCTGAGTCCACTTGTCCTCGACATCTATTCCCAGTGTGCTGTCGCGCGGGCCAATTAGGACTCCAAGGGTAGTACGACAGTGCGAGATACTGATCGATGCTGTGTCTTCATTGAGGTAGGGGCTTCCGTTTGCTCTGTGCCCTATTGTTACGGATTTCCCCAATTCGGCCGATATGGCTTCCTCTATAGCTGTTCGGGGGTTATGTTCTAGGTTGTTGGGCAGTAGGATTAGCTTTGGCTCCATATGGCACAAATAACACTTTGCTGATACGACGACGCCCCATCTCTAGGATTTTGAAAGCATGACCTTCTATGTTGATCACTTCACCCACAGTTGGAAAGTCCTGTTTTATCTCCAGCAAGAGTCCGCCCAATGTCTCTGCTTCGTCTGTCTCTTTGATGATTTCATCGTAGTTGGCGACCTTCACCACTCGGAGAAAGTCAAGGATGGAGATTTTGCCATCCAGTGTGTAAGTCCCGTCCGGATTCTCGGTGTAGAGCTGTTCATCATCGTCGTATTCATCGTTGATCTCACCCACAATTTCCTCCAGCAGATCTTCCATCGTAACCAATCCGCAGGTCCCGCCAAACTCGTCTACCACGATAGCCATGTGGACCTTTTGGCTCCGAAAATCCTCCAGCAGGTGGCTGACCATCATGCTTTCGGGTACGAACATTGCTTCACGCAACAATTTTTGCCAATTGTAGTCATCCCCTTCTTTCAAGTGAGGCAGTAGATCCTTGGCATATAGTAGCCCTTTGATATTGTCTATGCGTTCTTCGTATACCGGTATTCGGGAGTATCCATTTTCAATGATGAATGTGCGTACATATCCAAAGTTTTGCTCAAGGTCTAGAGCTTTAATCTCCATTCTGGGCTGCATCACTTCGGCAACACTCTTTTTATGAAAGAGTATGATCTCGTTGAGTACTCCTTGCTCTTCGGTATTTGCTGTGGTTAGTTCGATTGCTCGACTCAGCTCCTCGTGGTTGAGTTCGCTTTTGGTGGTCTGAAAAGGCTTGCTGATCCACGTGCCGAGACGGACCAGCCCTTGTGTAATGGGGGTAAGGATCTGCCAAGCCCTATACATTCCTGTGATGTTTTTTCGAGTGTGTGCGAGGGGATTGAGTTGGCACAAAACTTTGGGGATGATCTCACCCACGAGTAGGATGACCGATGTTGTGCCGATGACTTGGACGACAAACCCTGCAGTGGGGGCGTTCCGGAAGTCAAATAAGTGCGTCATGATGTACTCCGTGAGGGTGATGACGGAAATGTTGAAAAAGTTGTTGGCGATCAAGAGGGTACCGAGGAGGGACTCCGAGTCGTCAATGAGGTCTAATATCTTTTTGTCTCGAGGGTTGTTGCTCTCCTTGAGCTCTTCTATATGCGATGGGAGAAGTGAAAAAAAAGACACTTCCGATCCTGAAAAGAACGCACTGAAGTAAAGGCAGATGATGATCAGCACCAAGGCAATGATCTCGTAAGTGGAGATCGGGGTCATGTAAATATCTCCCAGTGCAGTACTAAGTATGGCTGGATCTTCCAAGGTAGTTTTCTGTTTTTCTTTGACTAGTTTGTATGGGTGCTGTACTAAAAATGTGTTAGGTCTTTTTGTGAAAAAGCAAGGGGGTCAGAACGGTAGCTCTTTCTCCGAGTCACATTCTAGTGCGTCTAGGTAAAGTCCATATGGGTTGTTCGGGGATTCTTCTTCTTTTTTGCCCTCTTCAGGTCGCACCTCCTGAGTCAATATGTCGAGTTTGTCTGCCAAAATGAAAGCATATTTGTGCTCTATTCCCCCCTTGGAGTATGCAGTTCGGTAGGAGAGCCTGCCTTCTACCTCCACCATCAGTCCCTTTCGGACGACCATCTCTGCGTGCTGAGCCAATTGGTATGTGCAGAGTATACGGTGCCATTCGGTCACATTGTCTACGACCACACGACCTTCATGATCCACATACCCCTCGGTATGTGTCGCCATCCGAAACGTGACGATGCACGTAGAGGGGTCTATGTACTTTATATCTGGGTCACCTCCTACATATCCTCTGAGGGTGATCCTATTGTAGGTCATCGCTTTTAGAGTTTTTATCTACTGTACAACGGGTCAAAGATACCACTTTTAGTCTATAAATTCAGAAAGGTCTTTGTGGAAGTCCGCTTATTCACTTTTGGGAGCCTTCGGAAAATTGTGCGAAGGATGAGCCGGGACGTTATTTGGCTTTACCTGACGGGAAGGGGAAAAAGTTCTTCTCCTTGGAGAAAAAGTCGACGGGGTCGGAGAAAAAGTTGCTTATGTCCAAGGAAAAGATAAAATCACTGTGTGATTTCTAGAAATCACACAGTGATCTGAATAAACCACTTAGTGATTTGAATAAATCACATAGTGATTTCGAGTTTTTCATCCGGGAAAAATAGTTTGGAAGTACAGAGGGATGACTTTTTAACCTTTAGAATTTTATTTATTGAGGATGAGGATGAGGTGAAAATCTCACCAAAGACAAAGGGTGAGCCTGCCTACACTTTCTTTCACCGTCGTCAGTTCGCTCTGCCACCGCTTGCGGAATCTTGGTGGTATTTGGCATGCGTCCTTTATCATTTTAATGAGTAAGTTTGTGCATTCTATTGGTCGGTGTGTCTCGCACCTGGTTGCGATAGACACAATAATATATATGTACTCACAAAGGATCTGACTCACTAATGTCTGCAAGACAAGCAACAAAGAAGGTTGTCGACAATATTCGCATCGAACGCATGGCCGCTGAAGGGAAGTGCATTGGACACCTCCCCGATGACAGGGTCGTTTTTGTCCCCTTTACGGCACCCGGTGACCTGGTAGATGTGCGACTCCTTCGCCGTCGCAAGAAGTATGCGGAGGGGGTGGTCGAACGCCTTGTGGAGGCATCTCCGGATCGAGTGGCGCCACAGTGTGTGCACTTCGGTGTATGTGGCGGTTGTAAGTGGCAACACGTCCCGTATGAGATGCAGTTGGCGGCAAAAGAGCAGCAAGTGTATGATCAGCTGCAACGTATAGGCGATATCGAAGTGCGTGAAAGGAGACCTATTATTGGTGCTCAAGAGATCTATGGGTATCGGAATAAGCTAGAGTTTACGTTTTCACAATTTCGCTGGATCACCCACCACGAGCTTGAAAGTGGAGTCGAGATAGCGGATAAGCGGGGAGTGGGCTTTCATCTTCCCGGCAAGTTTGACAAGGTGTTGGACTTGTCGGAGTGCCACTTGATGAATGAGCTCAACAACCGCTTGAGAGATTTTGTCCGCGAGTACTGCATGACCCGTGAGGGTTTTAGCTTTTATGACCTTCAGGGGCATAAAGGTCTGGTGCGGATGATGATGATCCGGGTGAGTACATGCGGGGAGGTAATGGTCGTCCTGATGTTTGGCGAGAATAATCCGAAAAAGCAAGAGGAACTACTTACTGCTATTCAGGCAAATTTCACGGAGATTACTTCGCTGATGTATGTCGTAAATACCAAGGTAAATGACAGTATGTCGGATCTAGAGGTGCAGCTGTTTTCCGGTCGGCCGTATATCTGGGAGGAGATGGAGGAGCTAAGGTTCAAGGTGGCACCGCAGTCCTTTTATCAGACCAACTCGGCACAAGCCTACAGGCTGTACAGTCTTGTCCGCACACTGGCTAACCTCAAGCCAAGCGATCTAGTCTATGACCTCTATACCGGCACCGGTACGATTGCTTCTTTTTTGTCCAAAAGCGCAAGGAGGGTAATCGGAATAGAGTATGTGGAGGCGGCGGTCCGAGATGCTCGTGAGAATGCGGCTCTCAATGGGCTGACCAATATGGAGTTCTTTTCGGGGGATATGAAGGATGTCCTGACAGCTGACTTTCTAGACCAACACGGTATCCCTGATGTGATCGTAACCGATCCTCCAAGAGCCGGGATGCATCCATCGGTCATTGAGGTCCTGCTGAGAGCGGCTCCCAAGCGTATCGTGTATGTAAGCTGCAATCCGGCAAGTCAGGCGCGTGACCTCCAGTTGCTTGGCGTGGACTATAGAGTGTCAGTGGTACAGCCGGTCGATATGTTTCCGCAGACGCATCATGTGGAAAACGTGGTCCTTTTGGAGCGAAATGCCCTCTGATGGTTGGCATGAACATTGCACAAAAGACTATAGAGATAGAGGTTTAGAGATAATCAACAACAATAAGAGAAATAAAAGACATTGGACCCAAGAAAGGAAATAAAAGTCTTGATAGATAGCATTACGGAAGGAATTCAAGACAAAAAAGGGCATGGTGTGACCGTGCTTGATATGCATCGGATCCCCGACCGCGCATGTGACTATATGGTCATCGCCGAGGGAAATACACCTATTCAACTCCGAGCTCTAGAGGGAGCTGTATGGGACAAAACACAGGAGAAGGCCGGCGAAAAGCCGTTGCGTACCCATGTGGGAGGAGGTGAGTGGATCGCAATGGATTATGGAGATGTGATGGTACATCTTTTTTTGCCAGAGATGAGAGAATACTATAGGCTAGAACAACTATGGGCGGATGCAAAGATAACACACATCCCGGACCTTGACTGATACACCATGGCAACAAATAAAAAACAACCCAATAAGGCCCCTCTTGATCCTCGACCACAAGGAGGGTTCAAGCCAAATATGAGTTGGCTGTTCATCGGCTTGCTCGTGGTTTTGGGAACTATCCTTGTGTTTTCTGATGATCAGCGTGTCCAGAAAGTAGAGTGGTCACGTTTTCAGCAATTGCTAGAAGGAGAGGCATTTCAGGAGGTAACCGTATACCCATCCAAAGGGGTCATAGAGGCTTTGGTCAAAAAGGATAAGGAAAACCTATTGCGAGAGCAAAGTGTCACCAAGTCCTTCCAAAATCAAAAACAGCGGCCTTCGCTTCTGTCCACCGTCTTGGTCCAAACCGAGATGCCTGGAGCGGAGGCATTCAATGACCTGTATCAAAACTTACGTAGCCAAGACAAGCTCTCTGCGACAAAAGTTACTTACGTCCACGACAAGGTCAACTTTTTCAATATTTTGATGAGCTTTTTGCCCTTCTTGCTCCTAATCGTTTTCTGGATATGGATGACTCGGCGAATGACTAGAGGGGCCAATATGGGTGGCGGAATCTTTGATGTCGGCAAGTCCAAAGCTCAACTCTTTGATGCCGAAAGTAGGGTCAAGGTGACGTTCAAAGACGTTGCAGGTCTTAGTGAGGCAAAACAGGAAGTGGAAGAGATTGTACACTTTCTGCGCGAACCCAAGAAATACACTCAGCTTGGTGGCAAGATCCCCAAGGGCGCACTGCTTGTAGGTCCTCCCGGTACCGGTAAGACATTACTGGCTAAGGCTGTCGCCGGAGAGGCCAGTGTGCCGTTTTTCTCTCTGTCGGGATCGGACTTCGTAGAGATGTTTGTGGGGGTAGGGGCTTCGCGTGTCCGTGATCTATTCAAGAACGCCAAGGAAAAAGCCCCATGCATTATCTTTATTGATGAGATTGATGCTATAGGACGTGCCAGAGGGAAAAATGCAGGATTCGGAGGTAATGATGAACGGGAAAATACGTTGAACCAACTGCTCACGGAGATGGATGGTTTTGACACCAATAGTGGTGTGATCATATTGGCGGCTACCAATCGTGCTGACATACTGGACAAAGCACTCCTCCGAGCCGGACGTTTTGATAGACAGATCCATGTAGACTTACCTGATCTCAACGAGCGAAAAGAGATATTTTTAGTCCACATGCGACCACTGAAGATGGATAGTAGTGTGGATGTTGACATCTTGGCACGCCAAACCCCAGGCTTCTCTGGCGCAGATATTGCCAATGTGTGCAATGAGGCAGCACTGATAGCGGCTCGGCATTCCAAAGACTCAATAGGTCGGGATGACTTTATGAACGCCATTGACAGGATCGTAGGCGGGCTGGAAAAAAAGACGAAGATAACCACTAACGCCGAAAAGAAATCTATCGCCATCCATGAGGCAGGACATGCCACCATCAGCTGGATGCTTGAGCATGCCAACCCCCTTATCAAGGTGACGATTGTCCCACGGGGTAGGGCACTTGGGGCCGCTTGGTACCTTCCGGAAGAACGCCAAATCACAACAACAGAGCAACTCTTGGACGAGATGTGTGCCACCTTGGGAGGACGTGCTGCTGAAGAACTTACGCTTGGGTGTATCTCTACCGGTGCGGCGAACGACCTAATGAAAGTAACCAAGATGGCACAGGCTATGGTGACTTACTTTGGGATGAGTAAAAAACTACCGAACATCAACTATGAGGATAACCAAGGTGAGTATAGCTTCAAAAATCCATACAGCGAAGCAACAGCTCGCTTGATAGATGAAGAGGTTCTGAACATCATCAATACTCAATATGAGAGAGCTAAGGAAATCCTAAGGAAGCACAAGGATGGACATATGGCGGTCGCTGACCTACTGTACAACAATGAGGTGATCCTGGCAGAGGATGTCGAGCGGATACTAGGCAAGCGCCCCTGGGTATCACGTGCAGATGAATTGCTGAATGATACAGAGGAAGACAATAGTGTGAAATCCTCGGACAACAACATTGATGGTGAGCAACACCATGAAGAAGAATCCAATAATGATGAAAAGCAATGAACTCTATCAGATGAGAGGCGTCTCTGCTGACAAAGAAGATGTGCACAGCGCAATACGCAACATTGATAAGGGATTGTACCCTCAGGCATTTTGCAAGATTCTTCCTGATATTCTAGGCAATGACCCGCAATACTGCAACATCATGCATGCTGATGGCGCCGGAACAAAAAGTTCGCTCGCCTATGCCTATTGGAAGGAAACCGGAGACCTCTCGGTTTGGAAGGGAATAGCGCAGGATGCAATCGTGATGAACCTAGATGACCTCCTATGTGTCGGTGCAACAGATGGAATCCTCCTTTCTAGTACAATTGGTCGGAATAAGCGCTTGATACCTAGTGAGGTGATCAGTGCACTCATCAATGGTACAGATGAAATACTGGCGCAACTCAGGGATCTAGGGGTCGGAGTGTATCCTACCGGTGGCGAAACGGCTGATGTCGGTGATCTGGTACGCACGGTTATTGTGGACAGTACGGTTACGTGCCGAATGAAGCGCTCGGACGTGATAGATAACGCACGCATTGTCGCCGGTGATGTGATTGTCGGCCTTTCATCCACCGGACAAGCTACTTATGAGCAGACATACAATGGGGGAATGGGCAGTAACGGACTCACCTCTGCACGTCACGATGTCTTCGCACACCGATTGGCTACAGAGTACTCTGAGACCTATGACACTATGTTGCCAGACGAGGTTGTTTATGTGGGAAATAAACAGCTCACGGAAAAGGTTCCGGGCCTAGACATTGACTATGGCAAGTTGGTTCTCTCTCCTACTAGGACCTATGCACCTATTATTGTCAAAGTCTTGGATGCACTGAGAGGAAAAGTGCATGGCATGGTTCACTGTACTGGTGGAGCACAGACAAAAGTCCTTCATTTCGTCAAGAACAAACAGGTGGTCAAGGATAATCTCTTTCCGATCCCAATCCTCTTCCAGACCATCTTGGAATCAGGTAAAACTCCCCCTCGAGAGATGTACAAGGTATTCAACATGGGACACCGGATGGAGATCTATATTCCGCAGGCGTATGCTCAAGAGATCATTGACATTGCGTCAGCTTTTGGCATTGAGGCTCGTATCATTGGGCGGGTGGAAGATGCTCCATCCAACCGACTCATTATAGACTCACCCCTTGGGCGTTTTGAGTATGAGTGATGCCTTTGATTTATTGGAACGAACCGCAGGACTCGAAGATCGTTACCGCGAGGTAATGTTGTTGCTCTCTGACCCGGCGGTCATTGCCGATCGCAAACGCTTTGAGAAGTTGAGTCGAGAATACAACGATCTAGAGCAGGTTGTTGATAAGATCGCTGACTATAAGAGCCTAAGGGATAATCTACAATACAACCAACAATTGATCTCTGCGGGAGATGATCCAGAGTTGGTGGCTATGGCTAAATCGGAGGTTGAGATGATCGAGGATCTTCTGCCCGATATGGAAAAGCAAATCAAGCTTCTCCTTGTACCCAAGGATCCTGATGACGAAAAGAATGCCATTGTAGAGATACGTGCCGGTACCGGAGGAGATGAGGCCGCACTTTTTGCAGGTGACTTATACAAGATGTATACCAAATACTGCCTGGAGCGGGGATGGCAGATCTCCACAACGTCAATGAACGAAGGGGCCTTGGGGGGCTTCAAGGAGATTGTGTTCACCGTACAAGGAACCGATGTATATGGAACGCTCAAGTATGAGAGTGGAGTCCATAGAGTCCAGCGGATACCTGCCACAGAGACCCAGGGTAGGATCCACACATCGGCAGCCACAGTTGCCATATTACCCGAGGCTGACGAAGAAGAAGTGGTTCTAAACGATGCGGACATCAGAGTGGATACTTACTGCTCGTCGGGAGCCGGTGGTCAGTCGGTAAATACTACCTACTCAGCTGTCCGGCTCACCCATATCCCCACCGGAATAGTGGTGCAGTGCCAAGATGAACGCTCTCAGATCAAAAACAAAGAACGTGCAATGAATGAGCTTCGCACTCGCATATACAATGTTCAGCACCAGAAGTATCTGGACGAAATCGCATCACAGCGCAAAACCTTGGTCAGTACCGGTGATCGCTCTGCCAAGATACGCACCTACAACTTCCCTCAAGGGAGAGTGACAGATCACCGGATCAATCTAACGGTCTATCAACTGGATGATATATTGGCCGGAGACATACAGCCCTTTATTGATGCTCTGACTGTCGCGGAAAATGCTAGTCGCATAACAAATACGGAACTATAAAAGGAGTAGCAACTGTTGCCCAAAAGTCCGACCAAATGTAACACTTTTGTGGAGCATCAATTGTGCAAGAAGATGAACGCACACGGGTTGTGTATTTGACTTTTATGGTGAAAAGTGAGTAATGGGTATCTTTGCTGGCTAAATTCAAACTACACACAAAAGTCACCAATGAAACAAAACATTCTGATACAAGCTTGTATCGCCACACTTCTGCTCCTTTCCGGTTGCCAAAACGATACTGTCAAGCCTGGTGAGACCTCTGATTACGAGTACTCCTTTACTGTGCATGCTATATCCGGTGAGGTCCACATCTCCTACCTTCTTTGGACGGATGGATCTACAGTTGTCCTCAATAACAAGGACAAGAGTGAGAAAAATCCTGCAGAGTTTGAAACTAGAATTTTACCTGGAAAGATCTTGAAATACTCCTTTGTGACGAAAAATGCTAAGTCTTTTCGTGTGAAAGTAAGCGTTTCTCCAAATGCAAAGGGGGAGTATCTGTTTGTTGAGAAAGTGAATGGAAAAGTGGTTAGGAAGAAGAAGGAATCTTTTGACTTAGGCTCTCGTGATGAGGCCAGCTTTTCGTACAACAGTTCGAGGACGAACGTGAGTTCTTCCAATATGTAACCCGATGTCACTGTAGCATCCCCCCTACTAGGATGTTCGAGTCTCGTGACTAGGGGGATTATAAGATATGGAGGATGTGTCAAAACAACCGTTTTTGGCCATCTTCCATTTGTTTTATTAGGTGGAATACGCCTATTCCGTTCCATTGGGTAGCTATTGTGGAGTCTGTAAAGATTGGGTATATTTGGCATGAAAAGCATGGGGCACTTTTTCCCTCATGATCTATGGAGTTTACTAACTAACCAACAACACACATAAGAAAGATACTACAATGAGTAAGATTGGAATTTTTTACGGATCATCCACCGGTACCACTGAGGATATCGCTAAGCGTATTGCTGAGCAACTTGGAGTAGAAAGCGATGATATCTATGATGTAGCTGATGCTGATGCATCCGATGCTGATGCCTATGACATCCTTCTTCTCGGATCTTCTACTTGGGGAGATGGCGAGTTGCAGGACGATTGGTATGATTTCCTAGAGGAACTCAAAGGGCACCTCAACGGTAAAAAAGTGGGCGTTTTTGGCACGGGTGATAGCGACTCATACGGTGATAGCTTCTGTGATGCCGTGGGCCTGATATACAACGAAGTGTCTGGATGTGGTTGCACAATGATTGGTAGCATGCCTACTGACGGGTACAACTATGAGGAGTCCCAAGCTGAAAAGGATGGACACTTTGTCGGACTTTTGATTGACGAAGTGAATGAAGATGATCAGACTGACGATCGTATTGCCACTTGGGTCAAGACCCTGAAGTAATACACGGTCTAGATAAATATAAGAGAGGGTGTGTCAAAACGACTGTTTTGACACACCCTCGTTACTTGTATCGGAGGCGCATTGAAAAAGTCTCCTCCGACCGTTTGGAAAATTCTCTAATCCGCCTAAGCGATCGCTTCTATCCGTGAAATAAATCGCTTCTATCCGTCAAACAGATTGCTCCTATCCGTCAAAAATCAAGCCCTTTACAAAGTGTTGTTTGTCTGTGAGTTACTGACTGCTCAAAATTAGCCTTTTTGAGGACAACAGCAGAACAGATTTTGGCAAGAATAGATCAAAAAAGCAGGTGCGTCAAAAATCGTTTTGACACACCTGCTTTTGGCGTTATTTAGGTCTTATTCAGTATGTTGAAAGTGCCAATTGTATTTTTATGCAATCAGATTCCTGAACAAATTTAGGTTTGGAAATCTTTGTTGATGAGGCGGATAGTATTTGACTACACGACAAGAAGTGATGTTTAGGATTTTTCTCCAGACGCTGTATCTACCGTTTTGAGCTCCGGATACTTGATTCTTGCGTGGTTCATCGTTCTAAGTTTGTCAATAAATACCTGCTTGATGATTTCAATGTTTCTAAATGTGAGCGGAGTATTCTTTAGCATCCCACTTGCAACAACCTCATCTACCATTTTCGTAACATGGTTGATGAGCTTTTCTTCTGTCAGATTTCCCAAGCTCCGGGACGATGCTTCCACAACATCGGCCAGCATAAGTACCCCTTGCTCTTTAGTTGAGGGATTCGGACCTGGGTAATGAAAGACCGTCTCGTCAATGACCTTCTCTGGATTTGCATTTTTGTATTGGATGTAAAAGTACTTAGTCATCCCGAGGCCGTGGTGTGTGCGGATAAAATCAATAATTTGCTTTGGCAATTTCGCCTTTTCTGCCATCTCTACACCATCGGTGACGTGCTTGATGATAAGTCTAGCACTTTCGTCATAAGATAGGTTGTCATGAGGGTTGATCCCGGACGCTTGGTTTTCTGTGAAGTATATGGGGTTGCGCATTTTACCGATATCATGATAGAGTGCCCCAGAGCGGATTAGCTGGACATCACCACCTATCTTAGCAATTGCAGATGAGCTCAGAATAGAGACGTTTAGGGAGTGCTGGAAAGTACCTGGTGCGACTTCGCTTAGGCGACGCAATAGAGGTTTGTTGATATCTGCGAGCTCAACTAAGCTGATATTGGACACAAAGCCAAAACTACGCTCAACAAGGTAGACCATAGAGTACGAAAACATCAAGAATACCAAGTTGACGGCGAAATACAGGAGTGTGACGTACTTTAGCTCATGCAAGTTCGTACCCATAGCCATTGAGTATATGACGTAGGTCAGGACCATAGTTAGGAATACATAAAAAGTAGTCCTAATAAGATCGCTTCGTTGAGAAAGGTTATGAAGGGTAACAATGACTATACGTCCTGCTATGACATTGAGTATAATGAACTCCAACTGATCAGGAACAATCAACGAACTCGGGATTACCGTCATCAAAAAAGTCACGAATGCCGTACGAGAGTCGATGAAAATACGTACAAGTATGGCGATCATACAGTACGGAATCATGTAAACTGAAAGTGGTGCTATCGGGACCAATAGGTACGTAAGTCCGACAAAAAAGTCAACCAGAACGAAAATAAAAAGCAAATTCCGCCCATCTATGAGTACGTTTGGCCTGAACGCAGAGAAGTAAAGAAGAAGGGCAAAGAGCAGAAGTGTGATCAGTAGAAATATGCCTACTCGCTGTAAAATGACCTCCTCATCCGATATTGACTGCTGCTCATAGGCCTGTCTATAACTCTCGAGTTTTTGAAAGACATCCGGTGTGACCTCTTCGCCTTGACCTACGATTTTCTCACCCTTTGATACTTTCCCGATTGTCTCCTCTATGGCTGACTTTCTGGACTCTAGCATCTGGTCGGTCATGCTCTCATTGAGATAGAGGTTTGGCCTAATGTATGATGCAATATTTGCTCGTAACAATACGAGAGAGTCAAGTCCTGTAGGTAGATCCTTGAATAACCGTTTACAAGCCTGTCTCTGAGTCAAAACATCGGCACCGGTTCGACTTTTGGCAACATTGTCCGTGTCAATTACATAGAGTTGGGTGGTGTCCGATATTTGGGCATCGGCGCGGTCTTTTATGATTCCAATGCTGTAGATCTTTTCGAGTTCATCAAGCAGGTAACGCATGTATCCACTGTGACGTATGAGCTCGGAGGGCAGACTGTCTTTGTTGTAGGCTTCGGCTAGCCGATTCTTTTGTTGAATATACACTTGAGGTTGTACAGTGTAGTACTCAATCATCGTATTTTCTATAGCACTCTTTTCTGCCTGGATCCTATCTGGACTTTTCCGAATGTCAAAATCGAATTCGGCAATCACAACATCTTCGTAGCGCCATGGCTGATTGAGTGTATATCTGTACTTAAAGCGAGCTTGCTCTCTTTTGGGATATAAAGAAGTCAGAAGCAATGCAGATACAAGCAGTACCATGATTGCTCTAGCGTACATTTTCTTGTTTAACCTCATGTGGAGATCTGTTATTACAGAGAGTTTGGTATTGCTGATTTATCGGGTACTATTTCTCCGGTGCCACGCTATAAGCGTGTTTTTCATAAGGGTGATAATGGTCATAGGCCCCACGCCACCCGGAACAGGCGAGATATAGGAGCAGTGAGGTGCCACGTTGTCAAAGTCAACATCACCGGCAAGGCGATATCCACTTTTCCGACTATTGTCCGGTATGCGTGTCGTCCCGACATCTATCACCACGGCTCCTTCTTTTATCATATTTTCTTTGAGAAAATAGGGGGAGCCAAGTGCGGCTATTATGATATCCGCCGTTCTGCAAATCTCTTCAATATCTTTAGTCCTACTGTGACAAACTGTAATAGTGGCATCACCTGGATATGCTTTTTGTAGCATAAGTAATGCTACCGGCTTCCCAACTATGTTGCTTCGTCCAAGTACAACACAGTGTTTGCCTTGGGTCTCAATGTTATATCTCTTCATGAGCTCCAAGATTCCGGCCGGTGTTGCAGAGACAAATCCGGGCAAGCCTATACTCATTTTACCGATATTGATCGGATGAAAGCCGTCAACATCTTTTGAAGGGTCAATCGCCTCAATTACTTTTTGCTCATCGATATGCTTGGGTAATGGAAGCTGGACTATAAAGCCATCAATATTGTCGTCCTGGTTCATTTTGCCAACCTCCTTGAGGAGCTCCTCTTCGGTGATATCGTTGTCAAAACGAACGAGGGTACTCCTAAAGCCTAGCTCCTCGCAGGTCCTTATTTTGTTTTTTACATAGGTTTCACTACCGCCATCATGTCCTACAAGTATGGCGGCTAGGTGAGGGGGCTCATGACCTGACTCAACTATGGCGTGTACCTCATTAGCAATTTCTCGCCCAATCTCTCCCGCTACTCGCTTGCCGTCAAGTAGAGTGTATGGTTGGTTATTCATGGTTTCTTTTCCTGTGGTATATTGTGTGTATTTGGGCAATTATCGCAACTATTATCTATATGGCTTACCTATTTCGCATGCCTTTTAGTCCACTGGGTAAGCCTCCACTCATTTTTGAAATGTTGTGCAGTAATTTTCGTGATTGCATGAACTGCTTTATCACTCTATTTACCTCCTGAAGTGAGTTTCCGCTACCATCTGCGATTCTTTTTCTCCTTGACCCATTGATGAGATCAGGATGTGTACGCTCTTGGGGAGTCATAGACATTATGATGGACTCAATGCTCTTGAAGGCATTGTCATCAACATCCAGATCTTTGATTTGCTTGCCAACTCCCGGAATCATGCCCAAAAGATCCTTTAGGTTCCCCATCTTTCGAATGTTTTGGATTTGTTCCAAGAAGTCGTTGAAATCTAGCTCATTTTTTTTGAGCTTTTTCTCTAGTTCGGCCGCTTTCCGTTCATCGTACTGATCTTGCATGCGCTCTACAAGAGAGACTACATCGCCCATCCCGAGGATACGATCTGCCATCCGCTCTGGGTGAAAGACGTCAATCGCGTCAGGCTTTTCTCCAGTGCCGATGAACTTGATTGGCTTGTCCACTACTGTCCGTATAGATAGTGCAGCTCCGCCGCGAGTGTCTCCGTCCAATTTGGTAAGTACCACTCCGTCAAAATCCAATCGATCATTGAACTCTTTGGCCGTATTCACAGCGTCTTGCCCTGTCATAGAGTCAACGACAAAGAGTGTCTCTGTGGGGTGGACTGCAGCCTTGATCCGTGAGATCTCATCCATCAATACATCATCAACAGCAAGACGACCTGCTGTATCTATGATGATCGTGTCATACCCTTCTTTGAAAGCAAGTTTTAGCGCATTTTGTGCAATTGCAACCGGATCTTGGCTCCCATCCTCCGTATATACAGGGAGGCCCAACTGTTCACCGAGAACCTTTAACTGGTCAATTGCCGCTGGCCGATATACGTCACCAGCGACAAGAAGTGGCTTGAGGTTATACTTGGTCTTTAAGAGGTTGCCGAGTTTTCCGGTAAATGTGGTTTTCCCAGATCCTTGCAAACCTGACATCAATATGATATTCGGATGAGCATCAGTCTTAAATGGAGCTGCTGTTCCTCCCATCAGGGCGGTGAGCTCATCATGCACTATTTTGACCAGCAACTCTCCCGGCTTTACCGAGGTTAGTACTTTTTGACCTAGGGCTTTCTCCCGTACTCGATCCGTAAAAGTCTTTGCGACATTATAGTTGACGTCCGCTTCTAGGAGTGCTCGTCGCACATCTTTGACGGTTTCGGCTACATTTAGTTCTGTTATTTTTCCTTCGCCCTTGAGTATCTTGAATGACCGTTCAAGACGTTCTGATAGGTTATTAAACATTTCTCTGTGTGTACTCTCAATTATTGGATAATATAACACACAAAGTTACCAATTTATTAGAACCTTAGTCTTCAATATAAGCTCTTAGACTGAGTGTCTGCTGACCCCCTTGTTACAACTCAAATCACAGCCGATATAGTATTCGACATCAATATGTTTGGTGTTCAATGTCGTAGAAAACGTATGGCAGTCCTATAGGGGGCCCCCAGTAACTTACACTTAGAAAAATTCTCAGAAAGTAGGGGTGGGGTGTTTGCTCTTCATCGTAACTGTTGAGTGTGGATAAAGGGGAAATATCCGACCGTGTTTAGCGAGCTGGATGGGAGCTTTGGGTACCTTGTTGTTGGTGTTTGCATTTAGATAGGCTCTGAGCTGGACATGAGCAACAGGAGCCTTTTTTACTTCCTCTTAGGATTCTTACAACTTGCCTGACCACAATAACAGTGGCAATAGCGATAATGAAATATACAATGATTGACTGCATGCCTTGATCAAAACACAAAAAGGAAAGTAATCAAAAATGCGATAAGCCAAGCCACTGTGGTAGAGTATGCCACTTGAAAGCATGCCCACTTCCACGACCCAGACTCTCTGCCTATTGCCACTACCGTTGCTATACATGGAATGTACAAAAGTGTGAAAGCCATGAATGCAAACGCCACTGTCGGCGTGAAGACTCTGGCGCCATCAGAGTAGGTCTCATGTTGGAGCTTGCTGGGTAATCCTGTCGCATCAGAATTATTTCCATAGAGAACGCCCATAGTGCTTACGACAATCTCTTTGGCAGCGACTCCGGTCAATAAGGCTACACTCATTTTCCAATCAAAGTGGAGTGGCTCAAATACAGGCTGTATAGCATGCCCCAGTTGCCCGATGTAGGATTGTTCTTGTTGCTCAGATGGTGTGATCTCCGGATCAGAAGAGTGGGGAAAATACCCAAGTGCCCATATGATGATAGATGCCACCAATATCGTAGATCCCATTTTCTTTAGGTACTGTTTGCTCCGTTGCCACATGTGCAGGAAAACGCTAATGGGTGTTGGAATACGATATGGAGGAAGCTCCATCACAAAGGGGGTCTCATCGCTAGAAAAGAAACAACGCTTTAGAAGGAGTGCGCTGATTACAGCGACAACAATCCCGAGAAAGTACAGTGCAAAGAGCACTAGACCTGCTCTATTAGGGAAAAAGGTGCCTGCGAGCAACAAATAAATAGGGAGTCGTGCGCTACAACTCATGAATGGGTTTACCAGCATCGTCACCATGCGTGCGTTGCGATTCTCGATAGTACGCGTAGACATGATCGCAGGAACGTTGCACCCGAACCCCATCAAAAGTGGAATAAAGGACTTGCCATGCAATCCCATGCCATGCATGATTTTATCCATCAGAAATGCCGCTCTCGCCAAATATCCGGTATCTTCCATTAGAGATATGCATAGATAGAGGATGACGATATTGGGCAAAAACACAAGTACTCCTCCCACCCCCGATATAACACCGTCTGTAATTAAGTCTCGTAGTGGTCCGGGGGACATCCATGCGCCAATGTAGGTGTTGAGGTAATCCACCCCCGTCTCAATCCATTCCATGGGATACTGCCCAAGTAGAAAGGTCGCCTGAAACGTGAGAAGCATAATCAGAAGAAATATCGGATACCCCCAGATTTTATGCGTCAGAATATGGTCTATCTTTTGATTCCTCTCTGTAATTTTGGAGTAGTCCGGACTGTACGTCTCTTGGAGTGCACCTCGTACAAAACCGTATCGGCCATTGGTGATGCTTTCTTGGATTTCGTGATTAGTCTTTTTCTCGTAGTCCTGAATCGCATACTTGCTTCTAGAGATCAGATACTCCATCTTGGGTAAGCACTTGCTGACCAAATCTATGAAGGAGGTGTCCTCTTCGAGAAGTTTTATTGCAATAAACCTAGGGCGTACCCTTCCGAGTATGGGCGTACTGCTACTCTCTTCTACTTGCAAGACTGCTTCTTGGGTGAACGCTATCGCTTGTTCCAAAAACTCGGGATACTGAACGTCAACAATACGGCGCACATCAGATCGATGTTCAAATAACCTGATGATTTCCGAAAAAAGCTCTTCAAGTCCAAAACCGGTTCGCCCAACGGTTGGCACCATTGGTATGCCGATAAGTTCTTTTAGGGTATCTGTATTTAGTTGACTATCACTCTGCTCAAGTTCATCCCACATGTTTAGAGCAATCACCATAGGAAGTCCGCTCTCCATAACCTGTGTAGTCATATAGAGATTACGCTCGAGGTTGCATGCGTCAACTACGTTTAGGACGATATCGGGCGCATCATTACCAAAAATATATTGCTGGACGAAGCGCTCTTCAGGGCTGTATGATGAGAGTGAATAAGTTCCGGGAAGGTCAGTAAGCTCAAATGTATAGCCCCCTTGTCGATAGATAGCTGTCTTGGCAGAGACTGTCACTCCACTGTAATTGCCCACATGCTCAGATGCTCCACTGGCTGCATTGAATAGTGATGTCTTACCACAGTTGGGATTCCCTACGAATGCAACCTTGATGATATGCCTCTGTTCAAAAGATGTATTGGCATACAAGGGCTTAGGACCTTCCGATGAGTATTTGCAATGCTGACTTGGACTCTCTGTTGTTCGGGGTTCGGAGTCACATATTTTCCGAACCTCAATCGTCTCTGCTTCAGAACGACGGAGAGTAATATTATAGCCCAATATATGGTATTCTACAGGATCCTTTAGAGGAGCATTTTTTACCACAAGTATCTCCTCTCCGGGTATGAAACCCATCTCAAGCAATCGCTTTCTAAAAACCTTGGGTGCATGATGGGAAATAATGACTCCACGATCGCCGGTTTTTAGTTCAGATAGTTTCATTTTGTCTGTTTCATATTTTTATTCTACTGCGCAAATATACTCCCGTATTCAATAAAGCGATATACCTACTTATTGGTATTTCCGCATGAATGAATGGCGTGATATGGGTAAAATCAAGCCTCTAATGTGCAAACCCTCCTTTTAGCCCATTGATAAGTTCACCTGCTACGAAATTGCTTCCACCGATGAAGAGAGTCCGAATGCTTTTCTCTTGGCATATTCGTATGCCTTGATTGTAGGCATCCATTACTTCCGGAATAACCAATATGTTTTCAATACCGACTTTTCGAGCCAGGTCGGCCAGCCGATCTGCCGGCATTGAGCGTTCGCTCTTGGCATGTGTGCAGATGAGCTGAGCCGTGCTTGGTACATGGGATAGGACTGTAGCGACATCTTTGTCCGAGGCCATCCCGATCACACAAAGAACACCACCATCATTATGCCACTTTGTTAGTTGAGGTCCTAAGTAAGTCCAAGCGCCAGGATTATGCCCGGTATCCAAAACGACTCTGGGGCTATCTGGTTGAAGGACTTCTAACCTCCCTCTCAGGCCGACTTGGGCGACATTGGCAAAACCTCTAGCAACGGCATCGTCCGGTATATGTACGCCACATTGGCGGAGGATCGACAGCGCGTGAAGGACAGTCGTCGCATTTTCAATCTGATATATGCCAGGAAGTGGCAATGATAGAGTCCCAAAATGCGCTGTAGTGAGTTTATATCCTTCTGCATCTTCGCAATACATTAGTATCTCTTGCTTGTGATCAGCAAGGGTCAGGGGTGCATGGCATTCTGCCGCCTTTTTTGTGACAACCTCGGTTACATCCATTTCGCAACTACGCCCAAGGACCACCGGAATTTCTGGCTTGATGATACCGGCCTTTTCGTATGCTATTTCCGAGAGTGTATTGCCAAGGTAGGCGGTATGATCCAGACTCACATTCGTGATGACACTTACAAGTGGAGTTATGACATTGGTCGAGTCCAGCCTTCCGCCCATACCAACCTCAACAACAGCTATATCCACTTCTTGCTCGGAGAAGTAACTGAAAGCCATCGCCGTAGTGAGCTCAAAAAAGGAGGGCTCTATCTCCGAGGGAATTGCCGGTGCCACTTTTTTGACAAAGTCAAGGACATACTTTTCGGATATCATATCGCCATTAACACGTATGCGCTCACGAAAATCCACCAAGTGAGGAGAGGTAAAAAGCCCCACCTTTAGTCCAGATTCTTGTAGTGTTGAGGCTATAAGCGATGAGGTCGACCCTTTGCCATTAGTTCCCGCTACATGCACGGATCGAAACTTTGTCTGAGGAGAGCCAAATCGTTTGAGAAGGGCTTCTACTCTGCTTAGCCCAGGCTTATAGGCTTTCGACCCAATGTTTTGGAAAACAGGAATTTGGTTAAATAAAAATGCAACGGCTTGAGAATATGAGTCCATTGTTGAATGTTATTTTTTTAATCGCAAACTATTCAGCACCACACATATTGAGCTCATGGCCATTGCCGCCGCAGCAACCATTGGGGAAAGCTCAAGGGTAGGGGAAAGAATGCCTGCTGCAAGAGGAATAGCAACCAAATTATAACCAAATGCCCAAAAGAAATTTTCGTAAATAATTCGTTCCGTACGTTGAGAGAGTGATATGGCACCATCTAAGACGAGCAAAGAATCCGCTAGGACCGTGACTTGTGCCACATCTGTGGCCACATCACTTCCGCTGGCCATAGCTATGCTTAGGTCGGCCAATGCCAGCGCCGGGGAGTCATTGACACCGTCACCGACCATGGCCACAACCTTTCCATTCAATTGTAGTTGCTCAACAAAAGCCTGCTTGTCTAGTGGAGTCATGTTTCCCTCTGCACTATGAATGCCAACTTTGTCCGATATAGTCATTACTCGTTGACGTTGATCACCGGACAGTAGATGTAGTGCAAGCCCCCTGTCCGAAAGTCGTTGTACGACCTTCCTCGCATCTTCTCTTAGCTCGTCATCCAAGGCTATGATCGCCAGCAGTTCACCGTCCTTGGTATAATAGACGAGAGTACTTGTACTGTTCTTTTCCAAAAAGGCCTCTGCTTGTGGCGATGGTTGATACGTAGCAAAGGAGTCATTGCCTATTCTATATTTGTGTCCTCCATATTCAAACAAAAGACCGCCTCCCGATACTTCCTCCACAGAGAGGCTTATGCCATTCTCTGCAGGGGAGTATTCGGATATGGCTTTGGCTACAGGATGAGAGGATTGCTGTTCGGCAACTGACAAAAGCGTGCGGTATAGAGGCGTATCACATAGCCATATTTCGTCTTGTATGCGAAACTCTCCTTTGGTTAGGGTTCCTGTTTTGTCAAAAATCAAGTCCGTTACTTTGCTCAAGTGCTCAAGTGCCACTGCGTCACGAATCAAAAGGCCCATCTGAGAGGCACGTCCAATTGCGACCGCAATAGCTGTAGGTGTCGCCAGACCTAGTGCACACGGACAAGCAATGACAAGGACGCTGATAGCATGGTAAAGTCCTTTCGACCACGAGTCAACATCCCCAAACATCCCCCATGATACAAAAGTCAGTAGGGCTATCAGCAGGATTGCGGGAACAAAAACTCCTGAAATTTTATCAGCGATCCGTTGGATCGGAGCCTTAGTTGCTTGGGCATCTTGTACCGATTTGATAATCATCCCCAGCATCGTCTCTGCTCCGACTTTTCGTGCCACAAATCTAGCGCTACCTCCCACGCACACCGTACCGGCATATACAGGATCCCCAATTGCCTTATCCACCGGTAGTGCCTCTCCGGTAATGTTTTTTTCGTCAAAGACTCCTTGGGTTAGCAAATGACCGTCAACCGGTACATAGTCTCCTTTGCGGACTAAGATCACATCACCAACCCTAATCTCAGCAACCGGCTCCTCGCGTACGATCCCTTCTTGTTCGATAAGTGCATGGGTAGGCCTTATAGACATGAGAGCACGCAATGCATCACCGGTACGCGCTTTTGCCTTTTCCTCAAGCAATCTACCAAGTAGCACAAAAGAGATGATCATTCCGATGACATCAAAGTATCCACTCCCCATAGAGTCGTGGTTGCCCCCTGCGCAGATGAGGAAAAAGCGTACAACACTAAAGAGGTAGGCAACGGAGGTACTCATGCTGATGAGCGTATCCATCGTAAAGCTCCCATGGACTATTTGCCGGAGGGCACGATGGTGGTATTCTCTTGCACAATAAAAGTAAATCACTGAAGCCAGTAGAAAACTCAGGATCTCAATGTAGCCTTCGCTGATTCCAAGTAAATGCGGATGCCATCCAATAGTCATCATGATTGCAGACAAAAGCACTGCGGTGATGAGCTTGTTTTTCAGGCTCGATACTCCGCTGTCTGCCATGTGGGTAGAGTAGGGGACATCCTTTGTCTCGTCATCTATGAGTAGATCATACCCTATGCCTTGGACCACAGCTCGGAGTTGTTGTTGCGAAACGACACGGTCCTCATAGTGGATAGTGGCACTATGCTCAAGCAGATTGACATCCGCACTCTGGACACCGGCACACTTTCTGAGGGCTGACTCCACTGCAGCCGAACAACCGGCACAACTCATCCCTGTCACAGTATATCTCTTCGTTTGCTTCATATTCGGATGGTATTACTATTTTTATTTTGGACATTATTTCTACTCATCATAAGGCATTGTGTCACGTCGCTCATTGATTTTAGCCTCTCTGTAGTAGTTTTCGAGTTGCTCTAACGAAAGACTTCGAAGCTGTTGCCCATTTTCTTGAGCTTTCGCCTCCACATAATTGAAGCGTTTGGTAAATTTATTATTAGTCCTTTCAAGTGAAGTGTCTGGGTCAACTCCATAGAGTCGCCCCATATTGATTAGGCTAAATAAGAGATCTCCAAACTCCTCTTCCCTACGTGCGTTTGACTCCTCTCCTTCAATCACCTCACGGAGTTCCTGTAGCTCTTCAGAAATTTTTGCCCAAATGTCGCTACGATCCTCCCAATCAAATCCGACATTAGAGACCTTTTCCTGGATTCGATACGCCTTGATCATCGATGGAAGACTGCGAGGAACACCAGCGAGTACTGTCTTATTGCCACCCTTTTCTTTCAGCTTGATAGCCTCCCAGTTTTGTTCGACCTCATGCGCATCCTTCACCTTGGTATCTCCAAATATATGAGGATGTCTAAAAATCAATTTGTCTACCAGCTTGTCACATACATCCTTTAGGTCAAATGCTCCTTGCTCATCTCCTATTTTTGCATAAAAAAGGACATGTAGTAGCACATCTCCCAGCTCCTTCTTGATGTCCTCTACATCAGATCGCAGAAGTGCGTCACTTAGCTCATATACCTCCTCAATAGTATTGGGACGCAACGAGAGATTCGTCTGCTTGGCATCCCATGGGCATTGCACCCGAAGGATATCAAGGATGTCCAAAAGTTTCTCAAATGATTGAAGCTGTTCTTTTCTTCTCATCTCATCATACTTTGTAATTATATAGTCACAAACATACCACTTTTTGAGGCAAAAAGATTTATAAACCACAGTACAGCGATTCCCTCAATTACGTTTGGGAAAGCCCATAGATCAGAACTATGTTTTTAGTAAGAAAAACGACTCACTACTTTTAGGCCAGATTGTGCCCTAAAAGTAGTGAGTCGTAAACCACTGAGAGTAGGGGTGTTGTTGGGGATGAAATATTTCACGGATAGAAGCAAAAGTTTTCACGGATAGAAGCGATCGGTTTTACGGATAGAAGCAAATGTTTAGACGCATAAAAGAATTGCTGATCACCATTTCAAGAAAGAATCTTGGTGTGACAGACAATGCCGTGCCCTTGGTTCGAAGATGGGCTGGCAGCAGGTATATATCACACCGTATATGTGAATAAATATCCAATATATTTACATCCCAGGAGTCATTGTTCACATTTGTGAATCCAAAACTATACACATCTGTCACAAATGTAAATCTTGAGCCATAGGTCAATAACACAACCCACAATCTGCTATCTTTGCACGGATTAACGAAAGAGATAGCTACCAACTTTTGATATAAAATGCTTTGCATTATAGTGTTATATGCATTCCCTCCAAAAATTGTAGGACCGCCGGTGATCCCGTGTCGCCATAACCCCTCGAATTTACCATCGTTAGTTCGTTTTGAAAAGACCAATCATCTAATAATTAGATTATTACGAAAATTTTCAAAAAATATTATAGGTTGGGTTATCGGGGTAATCGTATAAAAACTTGGACCATATTCAATGAGTCTATTTTTGAAACGATTATTTATGTATAAATTTGTACACACGGATTGGATATAGAGTTTGGACGTTTAACCAGTGTGTGAATTCACATGCTAATACACACTTTTTACAGGAAAAAAATGAGCACAACCAAAGAACGAATAAAAAGCATAATTACCCGAGAAGGACTTAGTCAAGTGGATTTTTCAACCCGAACAGGTATAAAGACTTCCACACTCAGTCATGTCTTGACCGGAAGAAATAATGCCAGCTCGGAGGTGGTCGACAAGATACTTGCCGCTTTTCCAAACTACGAAGCAGAGTGGTTACTCAACGGTGTTGGACCGATGCTCACTTCCGTAGCTAGAATTCAAGAAGAACGAGAGCGATCAATTCCTCTATTTCGTGAGGTCGTTCCCACACAGCAGACCACGTCACCAGGGCCCGGAGAGGCTGTTGACAACGTTGTTGGGGGCAATATTGTGGACAGTGGCATTGCTCCTTTCTCAAAAAAACAGGTAGAGAAGGTCATCATCTATTATGACGACAACACCTATGAGGTGCTTCTTCCTGCTTCGAAAAAAAATAACGAGTAGAGTTAGCCTGGGGTGGTAGTGACGTTCAAAGCCGATCTGATATCTGTTAAGAAGAGGTCATTGTTTTTATTCCTGACAAAAAGGAACTCTTAGGTGAAGATGCAGTATCTTTGTGTCAGAGATGAGACTGATACAAAGTATAAAAACTACGAAAACCTGTGGCAAGCATAGAAATGTCGCATAGCGGATTTGCATCGCCCGCCACTGATCATGCGACAAATCCTATAGACCTTAACAAAGAGCTAGTACAGCACCCCGAGACAACCTTTTTTGCGCGCATCGAAGGAGATGCGCTCAGTGATGTCGGGGTGTACGATAGTGACCTGATCGTAATAGACCGTTCGCTCACATTTTGTGAAAATGACTTGGTCGTGTGTTACCTCAATGGCGCATTTGATATCAAGTTCGTCCATTACGACAAAAATGGTAGCATATTCCTAACCTCATCGGATCCTGAACAAGCCTCATATACTTTTGAGACTACTCCGGATCTTATGCTTTGGGGGGTTATCACCCATATAATTCACCGTCCCAATAAGAAAAGGCAGTGTACGGTTTAATTGATTGTAACAACTTCTATGTGAGTTGCGAGAGACTTTTTCGGCCAGAGCTGGTAGGGCGGCCAGTGGTAGTCCTCTCAAATAATGATGGATGCGTGATTAGTAGGAGTAATGAGGCAAAAAGGCTCGGAGTACCTATGGGGGTACCTGCTTTTCAGGTCAAGGAGCTCATTGATCAAGAAAACATTGTCGTCTGCTCCAGCAACTATGCTTTATATGGAGACCTATCCAATCGAGTAATGCGTATCATTGGACATACCATGCCCCAACAAGAAATTTACTCTATTGATGAATGTTTTGTGAAAGTTGGCAACAACGAAGAGTTGGAGCAAATTGGCAAAGAGGTGCGACAGAAGGTGTTGAGGGGGACTGGTATCCCGATTAGTATAGGCTTTGCTCCCACGAAGACTTTGGCCAAAATTACTAACCATGTAGCTAAAAAACAGGAGGAATATGGCGGAGTTTTTGTACTGAATGATGCACAACTCACGCGTAGCATTCTCAAAGCGACCCCAATCAACGATGTATGGGGGATTGGCAGACATAATCTGCAAAAGATGATAGACTACAACATCCTAAATGCGGAAGAGCTAACCAGGCGCTCTACGCGGTGGATAAAACACAACTTCACATCGACAGGGCTGGATACCTACTACGAATTAAAAGGTGTTGAGCGCATCAAACTCGACCCCACCACAACAATGAGTATCAGGCGTAGTAGATCATTTAGTACCCCTATTTCGGATAAGCACGAATTATATACGATTATGATGGAGTTTGCCGACATTGTCTGCACATCGCTACAGAAGAAAGGGCTACTGGCCAATACGATTATCCTCTATCTGAAAACTGATCGACATAATGATAAGCAAAAACAATACTTCCCGGAAGCAAGAATAAAACTGGACACCCCGACAAATAATTTGTCTGATCTTGCTCCAGTACTCAAAGCTCTATTGGATAGGCTCTACAAGTCTGACTGTCCCTTCAAAAAAGCTGGGATTATAGCTACGGAAATGGAAAACTCTGGCAGTCGCCTTTCCTTTTATTCCGAAGAGCGACTAAAGGAAAAAGAAATACAACAACTCAGTAAACTCTTCTCTGAGAAGTATGGTAGAGAGGCCCTCTTCATGGCGATCCGTGATCCCCATATACTCGATGGCATTACCCGACACAACCACAAAACTCAAAACTTCACAACCGATATACGCGAGATACTCTGTATCAAACCCACCCGATAAACAGCGGATTGTGCGCCTCTAAATTTATGGGGAAATCATTTCTATTTTTCGGTATCTTTGTAGTGTAGTTGGTTTCCACGCCTTGAAATGATTGACAGATCAACCATAGATAAGGTTATTGATCGAGCTGAGATTGTTGATGTCGTCAGTGACTTCGTAACCCTTCACCGAAAAGGGAAAGACTATGTCGGTCTTTGCCCCTTTCACGATGATACAAGGCCATCGTTTAGCGTCTCTCCATCACGTAACATATGTAAGTGCTTCTCTTGCGGTGAGGGTGGCAATCCGCTGACTTTCATAATGAAGCATGAGCACTTGACATTTCCTGAAGCAATCAAATACTTGGGGCGAAAGTATGGGATTACGGTAGAGGATAAAGAGGCCACTCCCGAGCAACTGGAACGTAAAAACAAGCGGGAAGAACTTAGAGCTGTCAACACATTTGCCAAAGATGCGTTTGTAACGACCCTCCATCAGGATGCAGAAGGCAGGCGTATAGGCCTGAGTTATTTCAGAGAGCGAGGTCTCAAGGATGAGACGATAAAGGAATTTGAGCTTGGATACTCCCCCAACGACTCAACTTTTATGGTCCGGAAAGCAAGGAGTGCAGGCATGAGTTTGGAAGACATGGAGGAGGTCGGCCTTGTACTCAAAACACAAAAAGGAGACTATATCGATCGATACAGGGATCGAGTAATCTATCCGATTCACTCAATAAGTGGTAGTGTCGTTGGATTTGGAGGACGAATACTGGTCAAAAAGGAAAACACCGGTAAGTATGTCAACTCCCCGGCATCTATACTATACGACAAGAGCAGGGAACTCTATGGACTATACCATGCCAAAAACGCTATTTCGAAAAGCGATAAATGTCTGGTGGTGGAAGGCTACATGGATGTCCTATCAATGCACCAAAGGGGAATAAAGAACGTCGTTGCAAGTTCGGGAACGGCTCTAACCGGCGAGCAAGTACAAATGATCAGGCGCTACACACCAAATGTGACGCTGATATTTGATAGTGATGCGGCAGGGCTAAAAGCAGCCCTCAAAGGTTTGGATGTAGGACTTGAGAAAAGTATGAACGTCCAAGTGGTCACGCTTCCAGAAAATGAAGACCCTGATTCTTTTGCACGAACTCACAGTCGTGAAACTATTGAAGAATACATCCAAGAAAATGAAGTTGATGGGCTCTTTTTTAAGGCAAAAGAGCTCAAGAAAGAGCTCGGAGATACTCCCCAAGCTCAAGCGAGCATAGTACAGCAACTTGCTGAGTCAATAGCACACATACCCGAGCAATTGACCCGAGAAATCTATATTGGGAACATTGCGAACCTCATGGGGGTAACAGTGAATGCTCTAGCCAGGAAAGTAGAGGAACTATGTCGCGAGAAGGTTAACGAACGATATAGGGCAAAGGAGAGGGAGCAACAGCGAACCAAACGTCAAGAAACTCAAGAAAGTGACAAAAATGTCTCGGATGCCTCGAATGATAAAAGTCAGGCACACACACCCGGGAGACGTGCCACCATCAAGGCTCCGGTCACCCCTTTTGAGGAAGAACTATTGAGATATATTCTAAAGGAGGGGATGCTTGTGCTTGAGGATTTTCAAAAAAACGATGGGACCATCGGTGGAAATGTAATAGAGGCTATCTATGATCAGACGCTAGATCTGCGCACAACCGGCACGCTTAGCAAAACATTCCAGCAGATACTAGATGAACTCATGGATGAACTGGAACAAAACCCAAGACTCTCTCCGGAACGCTATCTAACGTGGCATGAAAATGAGATCATAACCTACTACTCAACCAAAATGTTGATTGACGACTATGTCCTGAGTTCCATGCACAGTAAATTTGAAGAAGAGGAGAAACAGGCTGCTCAAATTAGCTACCGCATAATGCAAGTCATAATGAGCTATAAGTATGACGTGATCCTAAAAAAGATATCTGAAATGCTTGGCCGTATATACTCTTTTGCTAATGAAGCCGGAGGATCGTCTGATGAGGAAGCTATGCTTTTTTCGGAATATGCTCGGTTGTGTGAGCTGAAAAATAAACTAGCAAAAAGATTGGGTGAAAGAATCATAAACCCATATAGTAGAGTGCTTAGAGATGAGTAGTGAGTACATTGTGGAGGTGAAAGATATTGTCAAGGATTATGCGAACCATCGAGCGTTGGATCATGTAAGCCTTGCGGTAGAAAAAGGAAAGATTCATGGTCTATTGGGGCCAAATGGAGCCGGAAAAACGACTCTTATTCGTATCCTCAACCAAATCACCGCTCCGGACTCAGGTGTGGTAATATTTGATGGGCATCCATTCACGAGGTCAGATCTTGACTCTATTGGTTATCTCCCCGAGGAACGAGGCTTGTACAGAAAAATGAAAGTCGGAGACCAAGCCATATATCTTTCCAGGCTAAAAGGGCTCAGCTTGCGAGAGGCAAAAAGAAGATTACAAGTGTGGTTCGAAAGAATGGAGATCATGCCATGGTGGAATAAAAGGGTATCCGAACTTTCGAAAGGAATGGCACAAAAGGTTCAGTTTATCTGTACCGTCATTCATGAACCTAAGTTGCTTATATTTGATGAGCCATTTAGTGGATTTGACCCTATCAATGTGAAAATCCTCAAAGACGAAATTTTTCGGCTAAGGGAAAATGGGCATACTCTGATTTTCTCTACGCACAACATGCAAAGTGTGGAAGACCTATGCGACAATCTTACGCTTATTAACCAATCAAAAGTTGTATTGCAGGGTACAGTCCAGAGTGTGAGAGAAAGTTATAAGGGAAATATCTACAAAGTCATTTATGACTCCACCCCAACCATTTCGGATGCTTCGAGCAACCACTTTACCATAAATAGTCTGATTTCCAATGAGTATGGTCGCACAAGTCTACTTTTGGAAAACAACCGATCATTGACCTCAAATGAAATAATACAACTGTGTACTCAATGGGGGAACATCATACACTTTGAAGAGGTCCTACCAAGCATGAATGAAATATTTCTTGATGCAGTAAAAAAGAAATAGCCAAATTATGGAGAAGTTTTGGATTGTATTTAAGCGAGAATATATAGAGAGGGTTAAGAAGAAATCATTTGTCTTGATCACTATACTTAGCCCTATATTGATGATTGCCATTATAGTAGTTCCGATGCTCCTTGGGCTAGGATTACGTGACACATCAGAAAAACAAGTCGTGATACTTGATCAAACCGGAAAATACTTCAAGACAATAGCCAGTGAAGGTGCAGATAACGCAGATGGCTTTGTCTTCAAGGATGCCAATGCAAGCTTGGAAGAGTATCGCAATAGCCCTGACGATATTTATGCAGTAGTCCTTATAAACAACGACTTGTTGGATAATCCTGATGCCATTACGATCTTTTCGCATACTTCTATTCCTAATCGTTTGCAAGATGAACTGAGTCGTATATTGAAAGCTAAATTGCGTAGCGAGAAAATTGCATCGTATAATATCCCCAACTTAGACAAGATCCTCGAAGATTCGAATGTTGCACTCAACATCTCGTCCGTCCAATGGTCCAACGATGGCAAGGAAAAGCAGTCATCAACTCTGTTGGCTACTGTTGTCGGTCAGGTATTCAATTTTTCAATCTTTTTCTTTGTCACTATATATGGTAGTATGGTGATGAGTAGCGTTACTGAGGAAAAAAAGAATCGCATTGTTGAGATTATTTCTTCATCCGTCAAACCAACAACCTTACTATCAGCTAAAATTATGGCCATTGGCGCCTTAGGGTTGACACAGGTCCTCATATGGGGCATATTTCTGATTGTTGCTTTTGTCGTCCTACAAGGGGTTTTCCTTAGTTCCATTACGCTCAACCTTAGTCAACTTCAGACCAATGTGATATCAACAGGAAATTTTGATGCTACCGATGTACAGGGTATCATTGAACCGATGATGTCCTTCAACTTCACTGGAATTTTATTTGCGTTTGTCTTTTATTTCATCTGTGCTTACGTCTCATACGCATCTATATTTGCGGCACTTGGAGCTGCAACCGATAGTGACGAGGATGTACAGCAATTCATCGGTCCTGTTATGATTTTCATGGTGTTTGGCTTTTATGGAGCACTATACTCAATGGACAATCCAGATGGTCCTCTAGCTTTGTGGGGTTCTTTTATCCCATTTTTAGCACCCTTCGTAATGATGGTTCGCCTACCATTTGATCCCCCATTGTGGCAACTGGCCCTATCTTGTTTAATTACAGCTGTTTCGACTGCCTTTTTGGTATGGGCTGCTGCTCGAATATTTAGAACCGGACTCCTAATGTATGGGAAAAAGCCTACTCTCAAAGAGCTACTAAAATGGCTAAGGTATAACTAAAAGGGCCTTTTGTATATATTTGTGCGTAAATATCCAGCATCTCGTAAAAAACAATAGTAGAATCCATATACTTCTCGATGGCAGCAAATAAGAAAGCACATCAAGTCCCAGAACCTGTTCTTCGTCGGTTACCATGGTATTTAGCCTATGTGAAACTGTTGAGTTCACGAGGAGAACGAGTCGTTTCTAGTACAAATATTGCCAAAAGTATTGGTGTGGACTCAGCACTTGTGGCAAAAGATCTATCATTTGTTGACATTTCTGGGAAAACTCGCGTCGGATACGATGTCGAAGAGATGGTCCACGTATTGGAACGGTTCCTTGGATTTACCGGCCATCATAAAGCATATATATTTGGGGTGGGAAATCTAGGTGCGGCACTGCTACAAGACAAAGGTCTTTCCCAATACGGGCTTGAAGTTGTTGCAGGATTTGATATAGATCCAGAGCTAACGAACACCACGATTCACGGTGTGCCTGTGTATCCTCTTGAAGATCTTGAGCAAAAGAAGTCTCTAGATGTCAATATCGGTATCCTTACGGTTCCTGTAGATGTGGCGCAAGCAGTTACCAATACGATCGTTGGAATCGGAATTGAAGCCATTTGGAATTTCACGCCATTTCGAATCATCGTTCCTGATACCGTAGTGGTCCAAAACACATCTATGTATTCACACCTAGCAGTCATGTATAACCGGATGAGAGAGTTGCTGGCCTAAATGAAGATATTTTGTACCGAGTATACTCTCCTTGGAGCACCTAGGCGGACAGAATATCCGATAGGCAATTTTTTCATGCGATCCGACAATGCGATCACCAATTCAGGCAAGACACTATACACGCCGACTTGGAGTTCTGATATGCATTTTGTACCAGTTCTTGTTGTACGCCTTTCCAAAGCAGGAAAGTCTATACAAGAGTGCTATGCACATAAATACTACCATGAATTAGCCCTCGGAGTAAGCTTTGTAGACCTCCAATATTATCGAGCGACTTCAGCACTTGGCCTGGATCCATCATTAGCTTACAACTTTGACGGCTCCTTGGCGATATCACGGTTTTTCCCCCAGGAAGAATTTCCCGATACCATTCGACACGTCATGCTAAATAACCAGGACGAGCCAATAGAAGGAGAAGCAATTATCCATCAGAGTGTAGTGTCTCTTGGACACATTCATCAAACGATAGCAATACTCAGTTGCTACTATCTAATGAAAATGGGGGACTGTATTGCATTCCCACTGGTTGACACATTTACACCGGCATCAGCCCCTATGCAACATCTGTACAGTACCACAGATGATCACCTAATCCTAAACTCTGTGATAAAATAAAAACACATATGTACTCCATCAAGGCACTTATTCATACAACAGCTTGTTCACTATTTATTTGCACGACCGCTTTTTCTCAAGACTCTCAGATGGGATCTGCGCCCCAAGACAAATATTGGTCACCTATCATTGTAGGCTTACCTGCATTATCTGTTTCACCTGATGCCCGTAGTACTGGTATGGGAAATATTGCTGTTGCTACAAACGCAGATGCATTTGGCATATGCCACAATATGTCCAAAATGGGGTTTATTTCAAATACTTGGGGCATTTCATTATCCTATACACCATGGATGCCTGACCTCTTTAAGGATATGAATATTTCATATCTATCAGGCTACTATAGTTTTGAGGATGCAACAGGGTTGCGACATACACTTTCAGGCTCTTTGCGCTATTTCAACATCGGAAAAGCTCTTACGTTTCCTAATGGAGTTGCAAATCCAGTACCGGTACACCCCTATGAGTTCGGTGCAGATATCGGATATGCACTGAGGATGCATCCATATTGGAGTGCTGGGGTGGCACTTAGATATGGAGTCTCCGATTACAACTTTTCCGTCAATCAAGTGACTAGCAAAGCACAGACTATCCTTTGTGATCTATCACTCACATACAGAGCTCCTGTGAATATAGCAAACCATAATGCAATGGTACAGGCAGCCATTGCCACAAATAACATTGGAGGCAAACTCACTCATGATGGTGGCAGGACTTACCTCTTCTCTCCTGCCGTCTTTCGGGTTGGAGTAGGGGTAGACACCCAAATATCTAGCATCCACCAATTGGGCGTCTATACAGAGGCGACCAAACTAATGGTTCCAATATTTCCTATCGGTACAGGAGGACAGAAAGACAAAGAAAAATACTATAGTCAAAGCATCCTAAAAGCTTTATTTGGCTCATGGGGGGACAATCCAAGAGGCTTCATCGGAGAACTCAAGGAGATGAGCTTTGCTATGGGGGCTGAGTATACATACGCGGAGCGTCTTACGGCGCGTGTTGGTTATCATTTTCAGAACGCCATGAGTGGCACAAATGGTGGGCTATCAATGGGAGCTGGTATTGTATATGAGTTTGTTAAGTTTGATGTTTCATATTTCCTCGCGGATCGCCCCAACTCTCCACTAAATAACACTCTCAGATTGACCGTAAACCTTTCATTCTAAGCACAATTAATAATTATGCAGAATCAACATGGATTTCAAATAAGAGTAGGGCAAGGCTATGACGTTCACCGATTTGTGTCAGAAAGAGAGCTCTGGCTAGGAGGTATTCATATTCCTTTCGAAAAGGGTCTACTCGGACACTCCGATGCAGATGTGTTATTGCATGCCATTATGGACGCTATGCTGGGTGCATTGGGCCTGCGTGATATCGGCTACCATTTTCCAGATACAGATCCTCATTACTCCGGAGTGGATTCCAAAGTTTTGTTGAGCGCAACGCATGAGCTTATCCAAAAGGAAGGATACCAGATCTGTAATATAGATGCGACTATCGTGGCTGAACGACCAAAACTAAATCCATACATTCCCCAAATGACTGCTTGCATCGCTGATATTCTAAATATTATGCCTTCGCAGGTTTCAATCAAAGCAAGCACCAATGAAAAAATGGGATTTGTCGGACACGAGGAGGGAATGATGTCATTAGCCGTAGTGTTAATGGTTAAAGAATAGAGATTATATAATGGGGGGAAGTATTGGTCCTCCAGTGATATAAGAGTGAAGTGCGTTTCTTTTGTGTCAATTAAACATAAGGTTGATTATAATTCGTTTTGTTTATTAGGATAAAGATAGCGATATGTTTTTATTTTCCCTTAAGTTTGTGCGAAAATAGGTAATTTGTACTTTTATTAGACACCTGCACAAAGTGGCCAAAGAGTATATATGATTCTGAATCACTTATCAATCACCAACTACAAAAACATAGAAGAAGCGTCTCTTCGTTTTTCAGAAAAGCTTAACTGCATCATAGGTGCCAACGGAATGGGAAAGACCAACCTTATAGATAGTATTTACTATCTGTCGTTTACGAAAACGCACCTATATCTTCCGGATAATATGGTCATAAAAGATCATACAGACATGGCTATTATTGAGGGACAATACACCATGAATGACAAGGAAGAACGGTTATTTTGTGGTATACGAGTAGGGAAGCCCAAAGTCCTGAGACGAAATAAAAAAGAGTATGACCGCATAGCAGACCATATAGGTGTATTTCCTTTGGTCATGATCTCCCCTGCGGATATTGACCTGATCAAGGGAGGAAGTACTGAGAGACGTAAGTTCATGGACCAGCTTATATCGCAAGAATCAGTATCCTATCTTACCTCTCTGATTAATTATAGGCGGCTACTTGATCAGCGCAATGCACTTCTAAAGCAGGAGTATGGAATAGATCTGTCGTTGCTCAATATTTTATCGGACCAAATGGCCATTGAGGCAGAGACTATTCTTGAAATTCGGCTCAAATGGGTTGAGCGTATCCGACCTCTGTTTTTGGAGTACTACAATCAAATATCTGGTGGTGATGATCACGTGGAATTACGGTATATAGCGTCAGAACCTCTATCTGACTACACTGCGCCATCACTGAAGAAATCTTGGAGTCAATCTATTGATAAAGATAGAGCTTTGGGATACACAAGTCTTGGTCCTCATCGAGACGACCTAGAGATGCTACTCAATGGTTCCTTAATCCGAAAAGTTGGATCTCAGGGGCAAAACAAAAGCTATATGGTAGCGTTAAAGTTTGCCCAGTTTGCCCTACTTTCTCAGATCCATGCTGGAAATACGCCGATATTGCTTCTCGATGACGTCTTTGATAAGTTAGATGAGAACCGAGTGGACAGGATAGTACAGCTCGTTTCTGGACCTAATTTTGGACAAATTTTCATGACTGATACTAACCGAAAATATTTGGATCAAATACTTGCTTCTCAAAAGGAGCCAAAGTATACCCTTTTTGAAGGTAAACAGGGTTGCTTTAGAGTTTTAGAGTCTGTGTAAATGATTGATATTCTTTCCAGTTCATACATTTATGAGAATCTACAAGGTTGAAAAGGTAGACGAGATCCTAAGCAAGATGACGGAATCTTTAGGTTTTTTGATGCTAGCTCAGCTACACAAGAGTTTGGGAGAGGCATGGAAAAAGATACCAGACTCAACACTTCGTGAGTTAGACCTCGCTATCAGTATAAATACGGATGGCACGCTTTTAATTGAATGTCCCTCCAGTGTAGCACTTACATATGTGAGAAATAGGCGAAAAATGATCGCAGATCATCTAAAAGCAGAAATAAAAGGCCACAGTATTCAACAGATCAACATTACACTGTCCAAGCGCTAATATTCAGAACGTCAAAACCCTTTTGTCGGTGATAATAGCATCCATGCGCCAGTCATATGGAGCCATAGGGACCGCCTCAAATATCTGAATGTCATAGGCAAGAGCTATTTTATATTCTATCAAGTCTTTATATGACTCAAAATAGCGATCATAGTAGCCTTTTCCATGCCCTACCCTTCCTCCACATTGGTCAAAAGCCAATCCAGGCACAAGTATAATATCAGGAACAATAGGATTGGAAACAGCTCGTTGTGGCTCACGAATACCAAATTCTGATATTGTGTACTCACTTGGATCCGAATATTCATAAAAGTGCATTATCGTCGCCCCCTCTACTCTCGGGACCAAGATCGAATACTTGTCTGGAAAACAGATCAGCTGGTCTATAAGTGGACCAGTATCAATCTCTGTAGACATACTTAAAAAGAGGCCCAGACGAAGTGGTTTTGAAAATACCTTCAAGGATTGTAGATTCCAACCATCTAAAAACTCGAGAACATTTTTTGCCATTCTAACAGAAAGATCAGCTCTGTCGTTGACCAAAGCAATTCGTCTTTTTGCCTCAAGTCTAGTCTCTAGCTTAGTTTGCATATCAAGGCTCTTTGAATGCAGTTTGAGCAATGCTGTCGGGCAAAACTAAATCCTCTTGAGGAATCTGTTGCGGAGTATAGATTTCATTGCCAAACAACGACACTACGCATTGCATCATTGGGTCATGAAGACTGAGTGCTTTCTCCGATGCATCCCGACCATAGGTGTAGTTTAGAATCACAGAGATCAGAAGATCCTCAAGTTTTCCTTCTGCTTGGTGTATAAGGAAATTGCGAACCCGTATACCATATTCTTGATTTGCAAAGGTGGCCATCTGCCATGTCAATCCTTGCCTTGTGAGAAAAACATAGCATGTTTCTGCACTTCCAAGACTTTTGAGGGCAGTCCTATACTTATCAGCGTATCTGAACGCAAACGATGGAATCACACCTTTTGAAAATACCTGTGCCGTATACGAGTTGTACCCAACGGTATCACGAGGTATAAAAATGTCAGGGGTAATCCCTCCGCCACCATATACGGGGCGTCCTGAATAGGTATGGTAAAGCATATCCTTGTCCAGATGGATGGAATCACGATGAAATAGTTCTCCATTTTGGAGTCGATCGAGCCAGTCCATTGAATATTCGTTGTCTTGCCCGAGCTCATACCTACGCTGTATACAACGACCTGATGGAGTATAGTATCGTGCAATGGTCAGATGAATGGAAGAGCCATCGTAGTATTCAAATGGTTTCTGTACTAATCCTTTGCCATATGTTCTACGCCCGACAATGATACCTGCGTCATTGTCTTGTATGGCTCCACTAAGTATTTCTGAAGCCGACGCTGACACCTCATTTACCAAAACATAGATAGGTACATTTTGAAGACTTCCTGTACCATCAGATCTAAAGTCTTCTCGCGGAACATTATGACCCTGCATGTACATGATCAGTCGATTAGCTGGTAGTATTTCGTTGCTCAGAAGCAAGGATGCCTGCATGACCCCACCAGGGTTGTCACGAAGGTCAATAACGAGTCCTTTCATGCCAGCTTTTCTAAGTGTAGCGAAAGCCTTCATGAAGTCGTTATAAGTGTTGGTCGCAAATGTAGAAAGCTTGATAACACCAAGAGAATCATTAATCATGTAGGATGCATCAACAGCGTTCATGTTAACAGTCCCACGTGTCACAGAAACATCATGTACATTTCCAGTCTCTGGATTTCGTATTTTTAGGTGTACAACACTACGGTTAGGTCCTTTGAGTTTTGCACGAATGGAGTCAGCTGGCACGCCTACGTTTTCTATAGAATGTCCATCCACATACACGATACGGTCTCCTGGAATAATTCCAGCTATGTCAGAGGGACCATTCGGGACAACATCAAGCACAACTGCTGTATCCTTCAGATAGTTGAATGTCACCCCTATCCCATAAAAGTAACCATCAATACTTTCAATCTCTTGTTTCCGTTGCTCAGAAGTAAGAAAAGAGGAATGAGGATCCAGTTGGCTCATTAGCACAGGTATGAGATCCTCTACAAGATTATCTGGATTGACACTGTCTACATAATATTTTTGAATTAAATACAAGGTGGACTCAAGCTTTTCCATCGAAGAAAGTTGCCCATAACGAGTAAGAAAAGCCACACGATTCCGCAAACCAGCATAAAATGAACCAACCCCCACCAATATGAGGAGAATCGCAACAACCCCGTACCTGAAACCCTTTTTCATGAATCCACTTCTATTCTTCGCCTGTTTCAAAAGGCAAATAAACGATCTCTATTCCTGCTTCTTTTAGCAAGTCAACTCCAGCTGTCAATCTATATCTCTGCGCATATACCACCCGCTTGATCCCCGCTTGTATGATGAGTTTGGAACACTCAAGGCATGGGGCATGAGTAACATAAACTGTAGCGCCACTGCTATTATTGTTAGAGGCTGCTACTTTTGATATTGCATTGGCTTCTGCATGAAGGACATAAGGCTTAGTTAGGCCATCTTCATCCTCACACACGTTTTCAAATCCCGACGGGGTACCGTTGTATCCGTCAGAAATAATCCGTTTATCCTTTACCACTAGTGCCCCCACCTGCAATCGTTTACAATAGGAGTTCTCCGCCCAGATCCGCGCCATGCGCAAGTATCGTTTATCTACAATAAGTTGTTTATCCTCCATTGATAACATAGCTAACTATTTTTGACACAAGGGTAATGATTGTCCATTTACATACGTTCTGGCACCTCTATTCCGAGTAAATCAAGCGCAGATGCAATAACCCTAGCGGTTAGTTGACAAATAGAGACTCTCATGGCCTTCAGTGTTTGATCCTTTTCGTTAAGAACCGAATAGTCATGATAAAATTGGTTGAACTCTTTTACCAAGTCATACACATAATTTGCAATCATGGCCGGATTCATATCCATTGCTGCGGATCGTACTAAAGCCGGAAATGCATCAAGCGTGATGATAAGTGTTCGTTCTTTCTCTTCTAGTTTAATAGATCCCGAAACATCTTGTAGCCCATGAATACCCTGTTGCTCAGCATTACGCAAAACACTACTTATACGGGCATAGGTGTATTGGATAAATGGTCCCGTGTTGCCATTAAAATTGATGGTTTCAAAAGGATCAAACAGTATGTTTTTTTTAGGATCCACCTTGAGTAAAAAGTACTTCAGCGCACCCAAACCCACTTTTCGTGCCACTTCTTTGCGCTCATCATCCGACATGTCTGTCATCTTATCTAGTGATGATGATACTTCGTATGCTTGATCAGTCATCTTCAAGATCAAGTCATCAGCGTCTACTCTAGTCCCTTCCCGACTTTTGATCTTGCTACCGTCCGGCAGTGAGACCATTCCATAGGAGAAATGCTTGAGATCTTTTCCAAAGTCAAAGCCAAGCTTATCCAAGATTATGGAAAGTACTTGAAAGTGGTAGTCCTGCTCATTACCAACTACATATACCATTTTATCAATCGGATAGTCTTGGTACCTCATTTTCGCTGTACCGATATCCTGGGTAATATATACGGAAGTCCCATCTGCTCTTAATAGAAGTTTTCGATCGTACCCCTCATCGGTCAAATCAGCCCATATAGAGCCATCTTGATCTTGTGTGAAGATTCCTTCTCTCAATCCTCGATATACTTCTTCTCTTCCGACGGTGTAGGTATCGCTTTCATAGTATATTTTGTCAAAGCTTACGCCTAGGTTCTTGTAGGTTTCATCAAACCCTTCATATACCCAGCCATTCATTGTCTTCCAGAGTTTTCTTACCTCTTGGTCTCCGTTTTCCCAATCCTTGAGCATCTGTCTTACCTCACACATGAGTTGACTTTTTTGCTCGGCTTCTTCTCTAGAAATTCCCTCTTGTTCTTGAATTTTGGTGATCTCCTCATTGAGTTTCGTCCCAAAAAGCACGTAAAATTCGCCTACAAGATGATCTCCCTTTTGACATGAAGATGCCGGAGTAATGCCATTTCCCCATTTTTCCCAGGCCAACATTGATTTGCAAATATGCACCCCACGATCATTGACAATATTGGTCTTGATTACCCGATTGCCTGCAGCCGCCAGGATTTTGGAGATACTATACCCTAAAAGGTTGTTGCGTACATGCCCCAAATGTAGTGGCTTATTCGTGTTTGGAGATGAGTACTCCACCATAAAGAGTGGTGCCTTTTCCGTGACTTTATGAGTTCCAAACTGCTTCACCTCTAGATCATCAACCAATTGTTTAGCAAAAAAAGTATCGCTCAGTGTTATATTCAAAAAACCATTGACAACATTGTAATCCTTTACCAAGATTGGATACTCACTTTTTAGCTCAATACCTATTGCTTCGGCTGTCGCCTGAGGTTTAGATCGACTCACTTTCAAGTATGGGAAAACGACCAAAGTGTAGTGCCCTACAAACTCCTTGCGAGTAGGCTGTATGGATATGTTCTCTGGTTCTTCATGTAGGCCGTATAATGCTTCAAGTACTTTTGCTACACATACTTGAATATTGTACTCTATGGAATGGTTGGATAGCGACATTATTTCGTTTTTGATTTAGTTTAATCCTCGGACTTAAATTTGTGGATGGAGGGGAATGCAAAAAGACAGCTATTCACTAGAAATTCTGATGGATAATATTGTCCACCTACTTATAGCTCCTCATCGTCATCATAACATACTGCCAGTGACTCATCGTTGTTTTCGTCCTCTTCAACTCCTCTTCCGGATAGGGCTACGTGCATATTTTGTTGCACCAATGGTGACACATCATGAAAATTATTCACCGTTATGCTCCTCCAGATCAAATCTTTGAGTTCAACTAAGCCCTGAGTTGTCACAGCAGAAAAGAAGCAATGTGGAACGTCTTTTGGCAAAGTTGGTGTGAGCAGTTTTATGAGTTCTTCATCTATGAGATCGGCCTTTGAGATACCGAGAATACGGTTTTTATCCAAGAGGTCTGGGTTATATTGCTCCAACTCGTGTAGGAGCACTTCGTAGCTCTCCTTTATATCATCAGCATCAGCAGGGACAAGGAAAAGCAATACAGAGTTTCTCTCAATATGTCTCAAGAACCTTAAGCCAAGTCCCCTACCCTCTGATGCACCTTCAATGATCCCAGGAATATCAGCCATCACAAAAGACCTCCCATCACGATAGCTTACGATACCCAACTGGGGTTCTAGAGTTGTAAAAGGATAGTCTGCAATCTTAGGCTTTGCAGCAGATATAGATGACATGAGCGTGGACTTCCCAGCATTGGGAAAACCTACCAACCCCATATCGGCTAGCATCTTGAGTTGCAGGACGACATACATTTCTTGGTAAGGCTCACCCGGTTGAGCATATCGCGGAGCTTGGTTCGTTGACGTGGCGAAGTTGTAATTACCAAGACCTCCCTTACCTCCTTTTAGCAACAAGATTGTTTCTTGATCCTCTTTTACCTCACATACATAATCTCCCGTCTCAGCATTGTAGCAGACGGTGCCGAGTGGGACATCTATGTATACATCCTCACCATCTTTGCCACTACACTTATTGGCACCTCCAGCCTCGCCATTGGTAGCCATCACGTGGCGGTCGTATCTCAGTGGTAAAAGGGTCCAATAGTGTCTGTTCCCGCGGAGGTAGATGTCACCTCCACGACCGCCATTACCTCCATCAGGACCTCCCTTGGGCACGAATTTCTCTCGCCTAAAGTGCCTTGATCCAGGACCGCCTCGTCCTGATCTACAATAGATTTTTACGTAGTCAACAAAGTTAGTCTCACTCATCGGAGAGTTTATTTTTGCGTATCAATGGCATCTGTGATTCTCCGTGTGATCTCGGAGACTTCGCCCATACCGCACACTGAGATATACTTACCTTGCTTCTCAAAGTAACTAATAACCGGTTCTGTGTCACTATGGTAGACCTTTAGCCTGTTGCGAACAGAGTTTTCGTTATCATCGGATCGACCAGAACTTTTACCCCGCTCAATTATCCTTCGGATCAGTTCCTCTTCCTCAACTTCTAGCTCAACGAGTATGCTAACATCTTCACCCCGTTTTTGGAGCATTTTCTCAAGTGACTTTGCTTGTGCCACAGTACGTGGAAAGCCATCAAAAATCACTCCCTTCGCTTGATTTCCCATCTCGCTCAGTCGATTATCCATCATTTCAACAATGATCTCGTCCGGCACCAACTGGCCATTGGCGATAAGTGCTTCAGCTTTTTTCCCGACAGAGCTTCCTTTTTTTATTTCAGCTCGAAGCATATCTCCGGTTGAGATATGCTCTAGTCCATAGTGTTCCTTTACGAAAGCACTCTGAGTACCTTTTCCAGATCCCGGAGCGCCAAAAATCAAGATATTCAGCATAAATTTATTTTGGTTTGTTTCAATCATCCACCTTGACATAGATGTCTCTGTACATGCGTCCTCTGCCACAGTAGTCCAGTCCTCGACCAACGATAAAGTCATTGGGAATCTCCAAGCCTACGTAGTCCGGTTTGATTGCACACTCCTTGTGAGCATCTGGCTTCGACAGCATGACTGCAACCTTTACATCCGTTGCCCCCCTCTCCTTGTATAGCCGCACCACCTCCGTAAGCGTAAAGCCAGTGTCGATCAGGTCCTCAAGTATTACTACGACCCGACCATTCACATCTGCTTGGGGCTTCATGAGCTCACGCAATACTCCTGTAGAGCTCAGACCACTATAGCTTGAATACTTTGCAAAAGAAAGTTCATAGGGCTTTTCAAACTGCTTGGAAAGATCTGAAGTGAACATATAAGCACCATTGAGAATGCAAATAAACAACGGATCTTGGTCAGCTAGATCTTGTTCTATCTCCCTAGCCACTCTTTTTATTTCAGGAACAATCTGATCTTCAGATAAGTAAAGCTTAAACGTAAGCTCATCGATTTGTACTGTTTCCATTTGTCTTCAACTTTCGGATGTTTGTACGAAACTACTCTGCAAATCTAACAAAAAAAAGGCAGTAGCCTCGGCGATATTTTATAAATAAAAAGGATTAGGGTAGAAACCGAAGAAACGCTATATTTGTACTAACATGTTATTAGAAATACTTAATAAGATGGAGAACTGAGTATCTATTTTGCCCATCTCAAAGAACTAAGCAGAGTCATGATTGATTACATTAAAAACAACTTCAAAGAGGGAGACTACCTAAGCATTACCGGATCAGGGAGCAGAATCAATGGAACTCTCATATACATAGATAATAGGCTTGTAGTGCTTCGCACCCTTTCTGGAGCTATTGAAGGGATCAAAGCAGATGCAATTGTCTCGTTTTCAACTCAAGCGCGTGACAAATATAGCGTCAGAAGGGACAATAGAGATAATAACATTAGCCAGCAAACCACGCTTAGACAAACAGAGCCTATACATACGAATCCTATCACGAACACGTCTACCGACTCTGATCTAAAGGGATTCGCTTTCAGACAATTCAAGCCTGGGGACAAGATACCGCTTGATGAATTGACTCATCGAGATCCATCGTTGACGCATAATTGGCGTCTAAAAAGGGAAACAAAAGCCCGCTCAAGTGCTCTACAAGAAGAGTTACTGACCCTTCTTGACTCCACATCGGAAGGAAGCACCCTCCAAGAGAATTTGCAGACCATCAAATCGATGGGTAAAATAGTAGAACTAAACCCCTGCTTCCATTTTGGATTCATAGATGATCTTGGTGATGGTCAGCGCTATTTTTTCAACAAATTTGACCTTGTTGACGATGAACTCAAGTATGCACAAGGTAAGGAAGTAGAGGTAATATACCTACGCACAACTAACAGAAAGGGAGTGGCGGCCAAGTGTGTCCACCGACCGACATCGGCAGCACAACTACTTGACTTAGTGAAAGAAATGATAAAAAAAGAAGAGTTTCAAAATGCCAAGTATATTGTGCAAATGATTCTCAATGCCTACCCACAAAATCAAATAGCACGTTGTTTAGCTGATGCGTTTGAGCAAGCGAGTGATGACTTACTCCCTGCAAACAGAAATCCCGAAAGTAATGCTGAGATGTATTCTTACTACAAAGAAGGCAAAAAAAAGTTGGTGGAGAAAGATCAAAGGGGAGCTATCCAAGCCTTTCAGATGGCATTAAGTGGTGGATACCGAAAAAGTAGTTGTATTAAGGACATCAGCCAAGCATATATTTCCTTGTATACTGGCACTGAGGATGAGTATGAACGGAAGCGAATTCGCACCGAAGCATTGGACTTCATGGCAAAGCACAGATCAGAGTTGCCCAAAAATCAGAGTACACTCTTCACGCTGGAAAACTTTTATTTTGCGTTAGGAGATTATCAACAGCATATAGATGTCGTAAAGCAAGTCATCGTAAGGTGTGCAGAAGAAGGAGAATTAGCTCAATACGTTTTTTACCAAAACAAAGCTGCTCAGTGCTATATTCGACTTGGAGAACTCAATAAAGCACTTGATGCTACCACGCATGGTCTTGAGGTTGATCCGGAACATACCAATTTACTGAAAACACGTCATGCAATCATGGAAGCCATGAAAGGTAATGGGCTTGAGATGAAGGAACACTCCACCGAAAACAACGAATGAACGGAGATATGCCCCAATTCCTTCCACCACTGGCAGAGCGTCTCCGTCCCCAAAAACTAGAGGATTATTTTGGGCAGGAGCACTTGGTGGGTCCTGGTGGTTCTTTGCATGAAATGATTTCAAGCAAAGTTTTTCGTTCATTTATACTATGGGGGCCACCCGGGGTTGGCAAAACAACACTCGCATATATCGTGGCTCAACAAATGAAAGTTCCTTTTTACCAGTTGAGCGCTGTAAGCTCAGGGGTGAAGGAGGTACGGGAGGTAATTGAACAAGCACAAAAGCAACATGCTGGTCTGTTTTCCCAAGGGACTCCCATCCTTTTTATTGATGAGATCCATCGCTTTAGCAAGGCACAGCAAGATTCTCTTCTGCATGCTGTAGAAAGGGGAGTTGTCACCTTGATTGGCGCGACTACGGAGAACCCTTCTTTTGAGGTTATCCGCCCCCTACTTTCCCGGTGTAGGGTGTTTGTGTTGAATCCTCTTGACGACGAAGCTCTTGGCAAGTTGCTTAGTCGTGCGATCCGTCAAGATGTTGTTCTGAATAAGCTGACCTTTGAAATACAAGAGACAGAGGCACTTTTTGCGACATCGGCTGGAGATGCGCGTAAGCTGCTCAATATCATAGAAATTCTTGCCTCTACATCGGAGGCTACTGAAAAGCAGTCTGTCACTATCAACAACCAGATTGTGACTAGTGAACTCAGACAAAATCTTGCAGCGTACGACAAAGGCGGGGAACTGCACTATGACATAATATCTGCATTCATCAAGAGCATTCGTGGTAGTGATCCAGATGCAGCCATTTATTGGCTTGCTCGCATGATCGAAGGAGGGGAAGACCCTGAGTTCATCGCAAGGCGACTAGTCATTTCGGCCTCCGAAGATATTGGGCTCGCCAATCCCAATGCATTGCTGATCGCCCAAGCAGCATTTGACGCTGTGCACAAAATTGGCTGGCCCGAAGGACGAATCCCATTGGCTGAAGCAACGATCTACCTTGCGACATCTCCAAAGAGCAATAGTGCATATAACGCTATAAATTCAGCCTTGACCTTTGTCCGCAGTGCCCCACCCTACCCAGTTCCGCTACACCTTCGAAATGCCCCCACCCAGCTGATGAAAGACTTGGGCTATGGAAAGGGGTACAAATACCCCCACGATTACATCAACCACTACACAGATCAAGAGTACCTGCCCAAAGCAATTACTGGAACAAAATTTTGGCACAGTCAAGACAACGCTTCAGAAAACAAACTCAAGCAACAGACACTTAGCTACTTACGAAACGATCAGCCAAAAGCGTAAAATCAAGATAAATTGCGTACCTTTACACTAGAGACCAAAACGAATATGCTATAATAAAACCACTATTTATTAAACTCAAACCAAACATCGCCATGAAAATACGCAACTTTTCAGCAGGTCCATCCATTCTCAACGAAGGAGTTATCAAGAAATCAGCCGAAGCCGTTCTGAATTTTGCAAACACTGGGTTATCCCTCATCGAAGTATCCCATAGGGGCAAACCTTTTGTTGCAGTCATGGATGAAACATTGGCTCTTTTCAAAGAGTTACTCAACATCCCGGATACCCACGAGGTGATATTCTTAGGTGGTGGGGCCAGCTTGCAATTTTACCAAGCGCCACTGAACTTTTTGAAGACCAAAGCAGCTTACCTTGACACTGGTACGTGGGCTAGCAAAGCAATCAAAGAGGCGAAACTCGTGGGAGACGTGGAAGTTGTTGCCAGCTCAAAAGATGACAACTACTCGTACATTCCCAAATTCACAATTCCTGATGACGTGGACTACTTCCACTACACATCAAACAACACCATCTACGGGACCGAAATCCGCTATGATCCAGATTGCAAAGTGCCACTAATTTCAGACATGTCGTCTGATATTTTTACACGTGAGATCGATTTTAGCAAATATATTTGCGTCTATGGAGGAGCTCAAAAAAACCTTTCTGCTGCCGGCGTTACATTTGTTGTGGTTAAGAAGGATGCACTTGGCAAGGTGGATCGCACACTGCCCACCATGCTCAACTATCAGACCCATGTAGACAAGGGCAGTATGTTCAATACCCCACCTGTATTTCCGATATACGTAGCCCTCCAAACACTGAGGTGGTACAAGGAACTAGGTGGTGTGAAAGCGATAGAGAAACTCAATGAGGAAAAGGCCAAAGAACTGTACGCAGCCATTGACGAGTCAAAGATTTTCCGTGGTACTGCTGAGGCAGATAGTCGTTCAATCATGAATGTCTGCTTTGTCATGAAGGACGAATACAAGGATAAGGAAGCTGACTTCCTTGAATTTGCGACTTCGAGAGGTATGTCTGCTATCAAGGGACACCGCTCCGTTGGTGGGTTCCGAGCATCTATCTATAATGCAATGGATATCAATGGTGTTCGAGACCTAATTGCTGTCATGAAAGACTTTGAAAAGCAAATCTAAAACTAGAGAACTGAAGGCTTCCCGATCATGCAAAAGAATTTCGAAAAGGTTATTTTGATATTCCGAAAGCATGGTCGGGAACTTTTGGACTATCAAAAACGAATCTACTACTAAAATTAATCTACTACCATTATGTCTAAAAAAATACTTGTCGCTACAGAAAAGCCATTTTCGCCCGTTGCCGTAGAAAAGATCAAAAACGTGATTGAAAAAAGCGGGAACACACTTGTTTTGCTTGAAAAATATACGGACAAAGCTCAGTTGCTTGAGGCCGTAAAAGACGTGGATGCCCTTATTGTCCGCTCCGACAAAGTAGACCAAGAGGTGTTGGATGCGGCAAAGAAGCTCAAAATTGTAGTACGCGCTGGAGCTGGATATGACAATCTTGACACAGCCTATGCCTCAACAAAAGACATAATTTGCGAAAATACTCCCGGACAAAACTCTAATGCAGTGGCAGAGCTGGTCATTGGACTTGCAATTATGGCAGAGCGAAACTTCTACAATGGCAAGTCCGGAGGAGAACTCAAGGACCGAAAGATTGGTATCCACGGCATGGGACATGTGGGACAAAACGTCGCTAGAATAGCAAATGGTTTCGGGATGAGTGTTTACTCCTATCGACGATCAAAAGATGAGGAGCCAGGGGTGACCCGTCTTAGCTCCCCTGAAGAACTATACAAGATTTGTGACGTCATATCACTGCACATTCCATTGAATGACAAAACGGCAAAGTCTGTTAACTACGATTTACTGAAACTCCTCCCGAAAGATGCCGTTTTAGTCAACACCGCCCGCAAAGAGGTTATTAACGAGGATGATCTACTGAAAGTCATGCTCGAGCGACCTGATATCAAATACGTGACTGATCTAAAGCCCGATAAAGAAGCTGAGTTTTGCAAACTAGAAGGTCAGTACTTCTCAACCCCTAAAAAGATGGGTGCACAGACAGCAGAAGCCAACATTAATGCCGGAGTTGCAGCTGCGGAGCAAATTTGTAAGTACTTCTCTACAGGAGACACAACTTTTAGAGTAAACTAAAATTTTTCCACTAACACTAATATAAACTCACAACATGGCAAAAGTAAGACCTTTCCGAGGACTACGTCCTCCTAAGGACCTAGTTACCCAAGTGGCTTCGCGCCCATATGATGTTTTGAATAGTGATGAAGCCCGTGAAGAAGCAAAGGGTAACGAAAAGTCACTATACCACATTATTCGCCCAGAGATCAACTTCCCGGAGGGAAAGGACGAGCATGATCCGGACGTTTACTTGATGGCAAAGGAGCAGTTTGAAGCATTCAAAAAAAAAGGATGGCTGGTCCAAGATGAAAAGCCCTGCTACTATATCTACGCACAAACCATGAATGGTAAGACCCAGTATGGAATTGTGATTGGTGCCAATGTAACAGACTATCTGGAAGGACGAATCAAAAAACATGAATTAACTCGCAAGGACAAAGAGGAAGATCGGATGAAGCATGTAAGAATACTAGATGCCAACCTTGAGCCGGTATTCTTTGCATTTCCTGACAACAAAGTGCTTCAAGGCATTATAGATAAATACAAAGTTCAAACACCAGAGTATGACTTTGTTGCAGAGCATGATGGCTTTAGACACACTGTCTGGGTAGTTTCTGACAATGGAGACATTCAAACCATCACCGATGCCTTCGCCGATATTCCTTCTCTGTACATTGCAGATGGGCACCATCGCTCAGCGGCAGCGGCATTGGTAGGGGCCGAAAAGGCAAAAAACAACCCCGATCACACTGGTGATGAAGAGTACAACTACTTTATGGCGGTGGCCTTTCCGGCCAGTCATCTCACCATTATAGACTACAACCGTGTCGTTAAAGACCTCAATGGTTTGTCCGAAAAAGAGTTTTTGGAGAAACTTTCGGAACACTTTCTTGTCGAAGAAAAAGGCGCAACAGAGTATAAGCCACAGAAACTCCACAACTTTAGCCTCTACATGGATGGCAAGTGGTATTCTCTCACGGCCAAAAAGGGAACATACGATGACAGTGATCCTATAGGGGTGCTCGATGTAACGATAAGTAGCGACCTTATACTCCGTGATATCTTGGGCATAACTGACCTAAGAACGAGCAAACGGGTGGACTTTGTCGGTGGCATCCGCGGCCTTGGTGAGCTAAAGAAACGCGTTGACTCCGGCGAGATGAAAATAGCCTTGGCATTATATCCGGTATCTATGCAACAGATTATAAACATTGCAGATACAGGTGCAATCATGCCACCCAAGACTACTTGGTTTGAGCCCAAACTACGTTCAGGTCTAATAGTGCATAAGCTTGAAGACTAACTAACGGCCTACTTACATAAACGAGAGGTGAGGGGGTGCATTAAACATGTCACACCCTCATCTCTTATTTTGTATCCACTAAAAAGTTTAGAGAAGAATTACTTGATACTATTCCCGAAAGTATGTGAAAACTAATAGGAGTATACTATTCTTTCAAAAACCTGATTTCCAAATCACAGTTCACGACAGACAGCTCTGTCAAATAAGTGGTACCGACAGTCTCAACTACAAAAAGCATAGAAAAGGGGGATGCCACAACACGCTGCAAACAAAGCAATTGAAGTAGCCCCAAATTTTCACGAATAGAAGCAATCTGTTTCACGGATAGAAGCAAAAGTTTTCACGGATAGAAGCGTTCGTTTAGATGGTGTGGATCCCTGAAAATGGTTGACTTGTTTTGTTGTTGAATCGAGAATCAATTGATACCCTTTTTTGCTAAGTCAGCCAGTGTGTGTTTCTGGTTAGAAACGACTACCTTTGTAGTATAAAGATGGATCAATCTGTACAATAACGACCCCAACCATACAATGATAAAAAAAACACTCTACGCACTTCTCCTAATTGCTCTGGTTCCGGTGATGTGTCTTGCCCAAAGTGGCAAAAACAGACATGTCGTCCAATCCAATGAGACCCTCTATCGTATTGGTCTGAAGTATGGTATTTCTGTAGCTGAACTGTATAGCCTAAATCCGGGAGCTGAAAAGGGAATCCATGTCGGGCAAACCCTCTACCTTCCCGATCGGTTGCAACTACAACAACAGCAGGATACGGAGCGATTTCATAGCGTGAAAGCCGGGGAGACCTTATACTCTATCTCAAAACAATATGGAGTAAGTGTTGATGCCATCCGTAATGCTAATCCTGACTTGGGGGACCTCTCTGCTATCCCAATAGGTGTTATCATCAAGATTCCACTCCCTGGCAGTACCTTCGGGGCTGGAAAGTCCGAAAATATGGTTCCGGGTCCGCCTGTCAGCCCAACCAAGCAGGTGACAGGGCTAGCGGTCATGACCGTTGCGCCCAAACAGACGGTATACAGTATTCTAAAGATGACAGGGTGGTCGGAGGAGGTCTTTTACCACTACAATCCTCATGTCCGTAGTGGGCTAAAAGCAGGACAGACGGTTTTTGTACCTGATACAAAACTATCCAACAACCAAGCCACCACCCCTACCCCAGAGAAAACTCCCGGTCGACTTGAAGACAATAATGCGACAAATGTGGTGCTGGCCCTCCCTTTTGAGGAGGATACACAACATCGCTTTTCTGACTATTATAAGGGTTTTTTACTCACGATCAAGTCGGCAAAAATGGCCGGAGCAACGATCAACCTACATGTACTGGACTGTGGAAAGACGCAACTAAGCAATACGCTTAACAAAATACAAAGTCTGCCTAAAGTAGACTTGATAATCGGTGGTGTGTCGAATAACTCGGTTGCTCGTTTGGCAAAGCTCTCCGGGGAGAAGGGTGCGCTTTACGTTGTTCCCTTTTCATCAAAAGATTTGTCGGTCGAAGCCATGAACGGAGCACGCATCTATCAGGTGAACACTCCTCACCGCTTGTTGTACGAAGTCGCTACAGAAAAATTCATGAGTCAATACCAAGGCTACGAGGTCCATTTTGTGCAATTTGGATCGGACACCGAAGAGAAAGGTGACTTTGTGTACCTACTCAAGCAAAAGCTTGTAAAAGCCGGTCGTTCCTACACCGAGAGTCCTAGTACATCGGGGGTATCTACGCTGGCGGAGCTTGTTCGCAAAACAACGCATACAGTGGTGGTGCCGACCTCTTCGTCGTTCGCTGCCGCACAAAGCACTCTCGCTGCCGTTACTGATGCAGTAGGCTCAGATGACTCAGAGGGCTCAGAAAAGATTACGGTGTTTGGCTATCCAGAGTGGCAAACGTATACCTCACAGCTAGAGGCACTCTTTCATCGGACAGGCGCAACCTTTTACACCACCTTTTTCCCAAACCCAATGCATAGAGATTACCGGGCTTTTGAGCGTGAGTTCATCACCTGGTTTGGGCACGGCGTTGGCACCACTTTTCCTCGGTACTCAATCCTAGGGTATGACACGGGGTACTATTTCTTGGCCCCGGGGCTCAACAGTGCGCTTACCCAAAAGTCGTCCGGCAATAGACACGACTCTCTCTACGAGGGGATTCAGTCTACGCTTGATTTTAGGCAACAGGGCAATAAAAATTTATACAGCAATCAAGGTGTTTTTTTCGTAACCTACAATCGCAATGATCGATCTACCTCAATCAACTAGCGTGGCTCGGAAGCCTTATTTATTGATCATGATTGGGCTCCTGCATTGGGGTCTGATTTTTCCACACGCTTTTGCGCAAAAGACCGACCCCAAGCCTCGATTTATGATCGGTCCGACAGGAGGAGTGAATTTTTGTTCTGTGGTGTTTCAGCCCACCATTCAGCAGGTGCCAAAACTCGGATACGATGCTGGCGTGATCTTCAGATACGATGTCACAAAATTTGCGGGAGTATGGGTAGAGATCGATTATTCCAAGAGGGGCTGGAAGGAGGTCAATGAAAAGGTTCCGGGATATGCATACACGAGGGAGTTGAGCTTTGTGAACGTTCCGATTATGACCCACTTTATGGTCGGGAATAGTTCGTTCAAGCCAACCATAGACATGGGAGCGAGCTTTGGATACTATCTAGGCGAGCATGGAACGACGCTTCTACCGGATGGAAAGAAGAAAGTGAAAATTCCTATGGCTCATCACGACACACCAATCCAAAACAAGCTATTTTGGGGTGTTGGAGGTGGAGTCGGACTGGAGTATCACTCTGCGCATATAGTGGTCGGTCTGAGAGGTTCTTACACCTATGGTTTTGGGGATTTGTTTCACAATGCACGCACAGACACGTTTGTGAAATCGTCTGAACAGATCATCTCCACTAAGGCATACGTTCTTTATGCTTTTTAGCTTGGTCAGTAGTAGAGTATGCTCTTGAGTTTGGCACAGTCAGCTGCATCAAAGTCAAGTTCTCTTTTGAGGTAGTTGTAAACACTACCATATTTTTTTCTGATTGCAAAAAACAGAGATTGAAGGTCATTCTCTCTGGACTGGAAAAACTCAGTCACAGCTTCTTGAATACTTGACGATAACTTGTACCCCCCTGGGATCAGCCGATCTACCACCAACAGTTGATTGCTAAGCATGTAGTCGTTGATGATATCGGCTTGAGAAACTCCCAATGCACTCTGGATGAGGATAGCTAGAAATGCGACTCGCTCTTTTCCGTACCGATCACTTATTAGGATTGGGTAGTGATCCGGATCAAGCATGTAATGCAAGGCCATGCTAAACTGTTTGGTATTTTCGAATGCGTAGCTATTGAAAAGGTCTTCGCGAAAGTAAGCAATGTTTTCACTACCAAGACTTCCTTTCTGCAACTTATCCAAGAACTGCTCTGTGTCCGTATTGGTTTCGGGGAGTAAAACGACACTCAATGCCCCGGTCAGTTTGGAAAGATGATGCTGGGGAATGCTATTGTCATCCGACAGAATCAATTGGCTCTTTATGCCAAGTGTATTGAGAAAAAGGGAGTCATGTTGCGTGATACCTTCAAGTGATCCGGAACGATACAACATTCCCCATCTAACTTGATCTCCTTTGGTAGTCATGTACCCTCCAAAATCTCTAAAGTTGGTTATCGACTGGGTTGGTAGCGTACGCGATGAAACGATGCGACTCTCTTTTCCGTCGAACACCATGAGGAAAAACTGCATACCAATTTTATCCGTAGGTGCCAATATGGTTGTTTGCTCCTTTTGGATTGCTTCAGTCACTACGGGAATTGTCGGGTACCTATCGGCTTCCGGGGAGGCGTATATTTTCACATCACCGGACATCCCCGGATTCACCTGCCAGCGAATGACGTAGTTGCCATCATCGTGAATATCGGATCGTGTGTCAATGTCGTAATAGCTCTGCTTGGAGCACGAAATAGTAGCCACAACAATCAGATACAACAAAATCGTTCGATAGAGGTGGAATATGTGTCGTCTTTCACCACCGTCACTATCTTGGGGGTATGTAGTCTCTCCGAAGTCCATTCTCTTTTGTTCCTAACTTTGCACCAAATATAGCAAAAGAGTATCAGGGGCAAGGTGGAAATTACATGTAATAACGTTTTTTGAAGAATTGTGCCTCGGATACAATCCAAGCCACGACAATGGCCTAGAAAAGTTCTGACAAGACGCTTGGAGAACGTAGGTCACCTACGATTGGGTAATAGTGTGCAAGATGCTCAAGTAGCAACTCCAACAGTTCTTTGCGCAACTTGCGGTTCTGAGTGACACTGTATAGATTTTGCTCCGTAAGGCACCTATATAGCGTATGGCTTCCACTCTGATGCGCACGATCGGACAGAGAGCTAATAGGACGAAAGATGCCATCACTAAAGCTAAGTACATATCCTGGACAATATTGATCAGTCTGTGGCAAAATGCCGAAGTGGCGCACTAGAAGAATCAATAGCTCCAGATGAAAGGAAGCCAAGTCACACTCCGGTAGGTCATCCATCTTCAACACTAGTGAACTAAGGTCGGTATATAGGTTTTCGTCCGGACCGTTTGAACTCAATAGACGGCTTAATACTTCGGTTGAAAATATAGCGACAGCGTTCCCAACAACACTACTGCTTGCACAGAATGGAACATGAGAGATTTGGACCTCGAGTGGCAATTGTATCTCTCTCATAGGTCTATAGTCCAGTGTGACACTTAGTTGAGAAAGAGGTATAAAAAAGGCTCTCGCCCCAGTCGACTTTTGTCGCTTGGAGCGAGAGATTTTGAACGACATTGAGCCAATCTTTTCACTGTATGTCTGTACAATACTTGCTGTGTCGGAATAGCGTACAGACTTCAGCACAATTAGCTCAGTAGTTGTCAGCATAGGCTGCTAAGAATTCCCTTCAGATCCGCTCAAGTGATTTTACGAGGAACTCAAATGAATTCTTCACTGTCTCGATTTCCACTTTTTCATCGGGGGAGTGAGGGTATAGGATAGTGGGACCAAATGAAATCATCTCCATGTCGGGCATCACACCTTGGATGATTCCACATTCCAAGCCAGCGTGCATAATCATCACTTGAGGCTCTCTACCGTAGTGCTCTCTAAAGACCTCTTCCATAACCTCAACCACATGCGAATGTGGCTCGGGATTCCAGCCATTGTAGTCCCCATCAAACTCAACACGGGCTCCAATGATCAAAAACGTACTTTCAATTGCAGATCGCAACATTTCTTTGCGTGACTCTGAGGTACTCCGTACTAGGAAGTGTACCTCAAACTTTCCTCCGCCCAACCGGACAGCGGCCATATTGGACGAAGTCTCTACTGTTTCGGGAAACTCTGCAATAAAGGAAACTGCGCCATTTTGGCAGGCCTCAATAGCATTGATGATGTTGTCTCGGATCTCAAATGGCACAATAGAATCTGGCATCTGCTCAGCAATCTCGCAATTCAGAGAAATTCTATCTTCAATGCCTTTGTATTCTTCATTGTAAAGGTCTTCCCACTCTTTTACGAAATTCTTGAAATCTTCCAGTTCGTCTTCTGCCAATGTCACCACTGCTTTTGCCTCACGCGGGATGGCATTGCGAAGAGTTCCACCTTCCATTGATGCCAACTCTAGATCAAAAGCCGCCACAGCTTTTTTCAAGAAGCGAAACATTAGCTTATTGGCATTACCTCTCCCCAGATGAATATCTGCTCCAGAGTGGCCACCTTTTAGTCCCTTGAGAGAAATCAGCAAGGGGATACTATTGGGCATCACAGTTTCATCCCCCTTGTATTCCATAGAGACATTGACATCCACCCCTCCGGCACATCCAATATAGAGGAGCCCATCCATTTCGGAATCAAGATTCAGAAGGTACTTACCTTTTAGGAAGCCTGGTTTCAGTGCATTGGCTCCTACCATTCCCACCTCTTCGTCAATGGTCACCAATACCTCCAATGGTCCATGTTTCAAGGTATCGTCCTCCAGCACGGCTAATGCCATTGCCACGCCAATGCCATTGTCCGCTCCAAGCGTGGTATTGTTGGCACGCACATAGTTCCCATCTATATGTGCATCTATCGGATCTTTGAGAAAGTCATGATCCACATCGCTGTTTTTTTGAGGAACCATATCACAGTGCCCCTGAAGCGTAACCATAGGACGGTCTTCGAACCCCTTTGAAGCAGGCTTGCGGATAACCACGTTGCCAACCTCATCCATATGTGTCTCAAGTCCTAGCTTTTCGCCAACACTTTTGATATACTCAGCAGCTTTTTGGGCATGGTGAGTCGGGCGTGGAATCTGTGTAAGATCATAAAAATACTTCCATACCGCCGTAGGCTTAAGTTGCGTGATTTCTTTGGACATAGTATCTATTTACTTGATATTGATGATAAGTTTTTGGTTTTTGCCTTCCATTACATGCGAAGTTACGAATTTTCAGTTGTTCTCACAAACTTGTTTCTCATGATCGAATGATTAGTTTTCAAGCATGAAAATGGCGGAAAGAATGTATTTGTAAGAACACGCTATTAGGACCTTCTTCCTATTTATTTTTTTGAAATCACACAAAAAGACTACATTTTCCTTTTTGATCCTTTATTCAAAAGGTCTCATATTAGGCTACTTTTCTTACCTTTGTAGGATAAGGTACCTTAAAGTAAAGATAAAGCATGAAAATAACGATACTTGGCTATGGCCGAATGGGTCATGAGATAGAAAAAGTAGCCGAAAAAAGAGGGCATGAGATAGTCGCCAAACTAAATAAGGGATGGTCTTCCCTACCCGAGTGTGATGTGGTTATAGAATTCACGACCCCAAAGGAAGCTCCACAAAACATATTAATGGCACTCCAACAAAACCTGCCCGTGGTATCTGGCACCACGGGGTGGCTTGAGCAATGGGAGGATATAGTAGACTATGTTGAGGCGATGAATGGGACACTGTTTTATGCCTCAAACTTCAGCATTGGAGTCCATATTTTTCGGAAAATCACAAAAGAGCTTGCGCGTTACATGAATGCCCTTCCGGAATATGACGTCAGTCTGGAAGAAGTACACCACATACACAAACTTGATTATCCAAGTGGCACTGCGCTATCCATCGCAAAGGATATCCTTGAGCAATTGGCTCGTAAATCTGATATTCAATCATATCTCGCACCTGCCGATCTACCCCAAACCGTCACCGAAAAGACAATTCCGATTCATTCTATTCGTGAGGGCGAAGTGGCCGGAATACACAGGGTAACATTTGACTCTCATCAGGATACCATTCGACTTGAGCATGAAGCTCATGGACGCGAAGGACTGGCACTTGGTGCTGTACTCGCCGCCGAATACATACAAGGGAAGAAGGGAATTTTCAACATGGACCATCTGCTAAAGCTATAATTTACAGACCAATGAAAAGACTAAATTTCTCACGACTTGATAAATGGGATCGTACGTGGTTGTTTTTTTGGTTAACCATCACAGTCGCTATTGGCATATGGATGAGTAGTTTATGGGTACCCTTGGTGCTGGGACTATTTATTTTTGACGGCTATGTGACCCGTTATATCCCATGGAGATGGTGGCAAAAGTCGGACAAACCTTGGATCAGGGCCTCCATGAAGCTCATCGAGGATATTGTAGTCGTGTTTTTGCTCGTACATGCACTTAACATTTTGTTTTTCCAACAGTTCAAGATTCCTACCTCATCCCTTGAAAAAACAAATCTTGTTGGTGATCACCTTTTTGTGAGCAAACTAAGCTACGGTCCAAGACTTCCCATGACACCGTTGGCTTTTCCTTTGGTACATAATCGCTTCCCTTTGACAGAACAAAAAGCATTTATTGCCAAGCCACAACTAAAATACAGACGTCTACCGGGATTTGGTAGCGTGAAACGAAACGACATCGTGGTTTTCAACTTTCCTCCAGGGGACACGATTACAACAAGAGTGACCAATCCTGACTATTACACACTCATCTATCAATATGGTCGAGAACGTGTAAGGAGTGACGAGCGTACCTTCGGGAAGATTGAGTACCGACCGGTAGACATGAGAGATCACTACGTGAAACGAGTTGTGGGGATGCCGGGCGATTCTCTACAGGTTATCAACAATCAACTGTATATCAATAATACATTACAGGAGTGGCCCAAACACGCTCAACTAAACTATTTTGTACAAACGGGTGCTAATCATATAACGACAGAAGAACTGGAAAAACTAGGTGTTTCAAAAGACGATATTCTTCTATTGGATGGCACCAATTCCTCTTACGATCCTCTTTTTAGTTCATTAGGACTTAAACGAGACACAGTCGGGCATGTCAATTACGGCAACGTATACCATTTTCCTCTAACCAATGAGATGCTATCAAAGCTCAAAAAGCACAGCGCCGTAAAAGAAATAATCGTTGAGCCATCACCTCAAAACAAGGACTTTCCCACCTATCCTTTAACTCCTAAGAACACTTGGGAGCGGGACAACTATGGTCCTATATGGATTCCAAAAAAAGGGTCGACCATAAGGCTAACCCTTGACAATCTACCTATGTATGAACGTTGCATCAGAAACTATGAGCATCACACATTGAGTGTAAAAGATGATGTCATATTGATTGACGGACTACCAACAGACACCTATACATTCGAGATGGACTACTACTTTATGATGGGAGACAATAGACATAATTCTGCCGACTCTCGTTGCTGGGGCTATGTACCAGAGGATCATATCGTTGGCAAACCTCTTTTTATTTGGCTTTCGCTTGATAAGGACAAGAGCTTGCTAGGAGGTAAAATTCGATGGAATAGAATGTTTACGGTCCCCAAATAATGCTTGTCGGTCAATAGCTGAATTCAGTATAATAGGTAGCCGGTTTCACTCATCGTATACATGAGCCAAACCGGCTACATTGGTATTTGAAAAATTACACTCGTATGATTGCTTTACCTTCTTTGTTTTGTCCAAGTACGGCATACATGCAGATCATATGTGACTTTCCTGACACAGTCATTTACATCGGAGAAACGTATCAAAAGCAAACCCTCCGAAATCGTTGTACCCTGATGACAGCCAATGGTCAGGTTGACTTCACCTTTCCTGTAATGAAGTATGATTACCCAACTCCACCGTCCAACAAGATATTAATCTCTGAGCATGGCGCATGGCGACACCGACTGGAATACACACTGAGATCGGCCTACATGGTTGCTCCATTTTGGGATCATTATGAAGCAAAGATTCTTGACCTTATTTATAACCGTTCATTCCAGACCCTTGTGGACTACAACAAGGCATGGATGAATTTTATATGCGAGGTGCTAGATCTTTCCTCACCTGCTCATGTCACAGACTTACCGAGAGAAGCTGAGTTTCATCCGGAATATGGGGAAACCACATTTCCTAAAACAGTAAAAATGAAGCGGTACTGGCAAGTTTTTGAGGAGCGGTATGGATTTACTAGCTCACTCTCTGCCCTAGACCTAATCCTCTGTGAAGGACCGTATGCGCAAAGGACAGCACTTCAGAAAGAGAAGTGATGAACAATATTCGGCAGGAAGAAAGAAACGACTATCAAGGTTGAACAAATTTCTGGAGCAATCCATACATCTCTTTTTGGGTTCGTACGCCGGTTTTTCCATCTTTCTTGGGGATATTATCAAGTGACTCGTCCAAATATACCGCATTTACAGTATCGGCCAAGCAGAGCTCCAAGACATCATGCAAAAGTTTCTTTAGCCTCTTGTCATGGACAGGTGCTGCACACTCTATTCTACGGTATAGATTCCTGCGCATCCAATCTGCACTTGAGATAAAGTAGAGGCCTTCGCCCCCATGATGAAAATACCAAATCCGCGCATGCTCCAAATAAACATCCACCAAACGGATGATTCGAATATTTTTGCTGTACGGTTGATTAGGGACAAGTCGACAAATGCCCCTCACGAGCAAATCAATTTTCACACCGGCCTGAGAAGCTTCATACAGACTGGTTATGATACTTTCGTCTTCCAATGAGTTCATCTTGAGTACCATACGTGCCTCACGCTTCTGATGAGCTTCATTTGTCTCATAGGCTATAAGTTCATGAATGTGCTCCACCATCCCTTTTCCCGCTACAAGTATGTGCCCGAAAGTACAATCTTTTATAGTTCCCTCCAGATGCCTAAATAGTGTCAGTAGCTCGCCTGTCAACTCCTTTCTTGTCGTAAAAATTGTAATATCCGAGTAGATCTTGGCCGTCTTCTCATTGAAGTTCCCAGTACTAAAGATTGCCACACCTGGCGTATTATAGGTATGGCCGTCGTAAAACTCTAGGACAGCTGTCTTGGCATGAACTTTTAGCTTTGGTAGAGAGTAAATGATTTTGATTCCATGCCTAATCATTCGTTGAGCTGTCACAAGATTATTCTCTTCGTCAAATCTTGCTTTCAGTTCAACAAAAACAGTTACCTCTTTTCCGTTATTGGCTGCCTTTATCAATTCATCTATAATCTCCGAATCTTCTGCAACCCGGTATTGCGTTAGCTTGATCGCTTTTACTCGTTGATCTTTTGAAGCTTCGTCTAGAAGATCAAGCAAGTACTGAAATGAGACATATGGCGCATAGATTGCTTCATCCTGCGACAGCAGATGATCGATTCTACTCTTTGAGGCTTCCCACCTCAGATGACGTATTGGTGAAGGGTAATGTTGCGCGAACTTTTCTCCTAATGGATTGGGAAGCTTGATCAAATCATGCAATTGGAGATGACGTCTAGCCTCCATCATATCTTCTGAGGCTATTTCAAAGCTCTCTTGTAGCAGAGACTTCGCGTCCAAGGGTATTGCATCATCGTACTGAAAACGAGAAATTTCTCCAATCTTTCTTTTTCGAATAAGTTTACCAATGTCCCGAGCAAGCTCTACCCCTCCTTCATCGTCCCCTATCACGACATCGGCATCACGGGACACCTTGAAGCTCCAAGAGCCTACCACCTCATATCCAGGAAAAACCATCGGAAGCCCAAGTCGGACAGCTTCATCCAAAAAAGTATATGCAAATCGCTCTTTTTTTGATGGTACCTGAAGAAAACGTGGCACCTTGCTAAAGGGCAACTTGATCATATAGTGACATTTGCTTCCATCAGATCTACTTCGCAACTCGACACACAGATAAATTCTCTTGTCGCGAATAAATGTATGTAGCCGACTAGGATCTATACAAACGGGCTGAATAAAAGGGAATATCTCCTGCGAAAAGTAGGATTTTACAAAGCCTTTCACCTCTTCGGGGTAATCCCTAAAATCAGTATATAGATCCACCCCGACGCTCCGAAGATCTGGCACCATTACCTCCTCCCATGCGTACCTAAAAAGTTGTTCTTGATCCCTTACCTCACAAGTAACATCCTCCAAGTCTCGGATACGCTCCCAGACATCCTTCCGACCGGCATTCATTCTACGCCTTATGGAGGCTTTTGCTCCAGCGACACGGATTTGGTAAAACTCCTCTAGGTTTGAACTAAAAATAGAGAGAAACTTCAGCCGTTCATATATAGGGACATCACGATCCAGTGCCTCCAACAACACCCGCTTGTTGAATGAAAGCCAACTAACATCTCTACCAAAGTATCGATATACCTTATCCTTAGGCATTTCCTCCAAATACCCCTTGTCCCTCTTAGTCATGTCATCTAGAATTCACTGGAGAAATGAAACTGTATATCTGGAAATTCCTGCTGCGCCATCCTGAGCATATATGCTGAATCTGCCAAGTACACGTCCCTTCCTTGAGTATCCTTTGCCATATACTGGGCCTTTCTTTTCATAAAGTCTTCCAATGCCGCCTCATTGTCCGACTTCACCCAACACGCCTTATAGAGACTGATGGGTTCCCATCGACACTTAGCGTTGTACTCGTGGAGCAAACGATACTCAATTACCTCAAACTGTAGCTGCCCTACCGTTCCGATCAGTTTTCGTCCATTGTATGTATTGGTAAAGAGCTGTGCCACGCCCTCTCCCATTAGTTGCTCTATACCCTTCTGGAGTTGCTTGGCCTTCTGTGGGTCTGCATTTTCTATGTACTTAAACATCTCCGGACTAAAGCTTGGCAACCCTCTGAAGTGCAAAACTTCACCTTGGGTAAGCGTGTCTCCGATTTTAAAGTTTCCCGTATCCGGCAAACCCACAATATCTCCGGCATAGGCTTCGTCGACCACCTCTTTTTTTTGCGCCATAAAAGCGGTCGGACTGCTAAATCGTAGATCGCGATCTAGACGAACATGATGGTAATTGGTGTTTCGCTCAAACTTTCCCGAGCAGATCTTGACAAAGGCGATACTGCTACGGTGATTGGGATCCATATTGGCATGTATCTTGAACACAAAGCCGGTAAAACTCTCCTCATACGGATCCACCTGTCGTTCCACTGCCTGTGTGGGCGAAGGTCCCGGAGCAATCTCCACAAATGTATCCAATAGCTCCTTGACCCCAAAGTTGTTGAGGGCAGAGCCAAAAAAGACAGGTGCCAGCTCTGCATCCAGATAACGTTTTTCATCAAGTCCGGGATAGATTTCCCGGATTATCTCCAAGTCATCGGCCAGTTTCTTTGCCTGCCCCTCGGACATATACTTCAGGATATCCGGAGTACCGACTTTCACATCGACTCGCTCAGACACATGAGTCTTGTCTTGAGCACTAAAAACAGCCATTGTACTGTCATAGACGTTGTACACCCCTCTAAATCGATCACCGGAATCCACCGGCCAAGAGAGAGGGGTGGTAGCTATTTGTAGCTCTTCCTCTATTTCATCCAGCAAGTCAAATGGATCTTGAGACTCACGATCCATTTTGTTTACAAAAACAATCACCGGAGTCTTTCGCATTCTACAAACCTCCATCAGACGTCGAGTCTGCAACTCCACACCACGTGCTCCGTCGATCACAATGATCACCGAATCTACTGCAGTCAGAGTTCTAAACGTGTCCTCTGCAAAATCTTGGTGACCGGGAGTATCTAGAATATTGACTTTATACCCCTTGTACTCAAATCCCATGACGGACGTTGCCACAGAGATTCCTCTCTGCTTCTCTATCTCCATCCAGTCCGAAGTGGCTGTTTTCCGGATCTTATTACTCTTGACTGCCCCAGCCACATGTATGGCTCCACCAAAAAGGAGAAGCTTCTCGGTCAGAGTGGTTTTTCCCGCATCCGGGTGTGCAATGACGGCAAAAGTCCGTCTCCTGGCGATCTCAGTTTCGTTGTATTTCATTCACTATCTACTTCTATTACTTCACTTAGTGCTTCCCTCCATGGTCTAAACAGTTCCGGGTACTCATCACTTAGCCATCCTTTGGCTAGCACACTGTAGGCTGGTCGTTTTGCCCGAGTCACAAAGTTGGCACGAAAAGTTGGTACCACCTCCTGCTCGTAGCCAAGCTCTCTTGCTATTTCCTTGGCAAAATCATACCTGCTAGCCTCTCCTAGATCGGTCACATGGAAAACCCCATGGGTCCAATGCCCATCTACGACATATCGTTCGATGAGACGATAAATAACCCTTGCCACAGTAAGTGTGCTTGTGGGACAGCTTACCTCATCAGTGACGACACAAAGCCTGGCACCATCATTTATTTGCTTGCGAATCTTCCCATAAAAGCCTCCATTCCCCCACTTCGTAGGACCGTAGAGCCATGAGACACGCAAGACGGTGGCACCGTGATCCAAAGCCAAGCGCTCACCTTTTAGTTTACTCAGTCCATAGACCGAAATCGGATTTTCTTTTCCCCCACCCTCAATATAGGCCGTATTTTGGAGCCCATCAAAAACATAATCCGTGCCAATATGAATCACATGGTCATGAAGGGTGGTCAGCCACCCAGGCACATCGGCATTGACCGCATAGGACCTGTCTAGATCCTCCTCCGCTCTCTCCACATCGGTATAGGCTGCACAGTTGACCACGACTACCGGGCTCCGAGCTGCCAACAAAGACCGAACGGCCTGCAAATTGGTTAGATCCAAGTCTCTGTGAACGGTCGGATACCAGCAAAAATCATCCGGATCGGGATAGAGTCTCAAGAGTGCGGTTCCGAGCTGTCCTCCGGCTCCTGTCAACCAGACATATGGCTTACCGACATCCGACATTCACATCACGAATCCAAGTGGAGGCTTCCTTCCTGTATACTCCTATAGCGGTCAGAGAGCATGGCTAGAAAAGTGCTAAATTGCTTGATCGAAGCAGTCGTCTGCTCCGAAACCTCCTCACCCTTCGCACGCAAAATCAAGTACCCGTAGATTCCCACAAAGCAGGCCTCCACTTCACCATAGTCCGAAGAGCCGGATCGCTCACGCAATCCCACTATACTCGGCAAAGTTGCGTAGTACAACGAAGCAAAAAGAGATTGAGACGGAGACTTCAATAGCCGACTCACAAGTTCCTGAAGCTCATCCACAATAGCACGAAGTGCCATCACATGTCCCGATTCAGTCACATCTTGTAGTTGCATTTGCACTGCAAGGTCATTGTACCACTCCTCGGTTTCTTTCATCAGATCTGGAGAGAGGTTGTATCCTTTTTGGACATAATCATGAATGCGCTCTGCATCAAAGTCCAGCATCCGAATAATATCCTCCACCTGCCACATATAGAGGATATACTCAGCGATATTCTCCTTTTTCTTTTTTCTTGCTACTATCATCCTAAAGAGACTCCAAAATTACCAGCCAAAGTTAATCAATTCCAATTAGATCTAGCTTAGTAAACATACCAAAGCCCATATGGCATGCGGTGAATGATTTGCGCCAGATAGCTTGAGATTAGTCTGCTTGATTGTGATTCAAGACCATCAATTCTTCCGGGCATGCGTAGGTCACACACCGATTATCGGGATCCAAGCCACAAAACCAAGAATCAACCAGAGGTAGACAACACTCTACACCTTCATCATCAACGATCAATAACAAGATATTTACCGTAGAACTATCCACGTCACTGAGCTTGCCAATATACCCACGAGTTGGATGCAAAAACGTATAGCCGAGGAGTGATTTTATGGAGTTGGGGGATGATGAAGACATACAGTCTTGTATCAAAGATTGATCCACCAGTACTTGTGCACCTCTGAAACGCTCTGCATCGTCTCCACTCTCAATCATCTCGAGCTCAACAATCAGGTTGTCCCATGTGCCACGCAAGTCCAGAAGCCTAAATGGAACCGGAATCCCATCTATTGAGATGAATAAGTACTCGGGATCTATGTCCAAATACTCTTCATGCAGTAATGATAAGATCAGCTCGCCGGACTGTCCGCGCACTTTTCGGATAATCCCGTATGGAGCAAGAGTGGGAACGTGGTATGGCATTTCTTCAGCAATGGTTCAATCAATACGAGTAATCCGAGCTCCTATTGCATTGAGTCGCTTGTCAATGTTTTGGTATCCTCTGTCAATCTGGTCGATATTGTTGATTCGGCTTTCGCCATCGGCAGACAGTGCGGCAATAAGGAGTGCAATTCCAGCTCTGATGTCAGGAGACTCCATGACTGCCGGTCTAAACTTATACTCATGATTCAATCCTATGACGGTCGCACGGTGGGGATCGCAGAGAATAATCTGTGCTCCGATATCAATGAGCTTATCGACAAAAAAGAGCCGACTTTCAAACATTTTCTGATGAATCAGCACGCTACCCTTTGCTTGCGTGGCAGTTACCAGCAACACACTTATCAAGTCCGGGGTAAGCCCAGGCCAGGGAGCATCTGCCAGGGTTAGGATAGAACCATCCATAAAAGACTCCACACGGTATGAATCTTGAGCCGGTATATGGAGGTCGTCTCCCTCTTCATTGACCGTGATACCAAGTTTTCTAAATGCATCCGGAATGATACCCAACTCACGAAGGTGGGTGTTTTTTATGCGAATATCGGACTGCGTGACAGCAGCAAGACCAATGAAGCTACCGACTTCAATCATATCGGGCAACATCGTGTGCGTCGTGCCGGAAAGTCTCTCCACTCCGGTAATGGTAAGGAGGTTACTTCCGACACCCTGAATGTCTGCTCCCATCCTGTTGAGCATTCGGCACAGTTGTTGGACGTAGGGTTCGCATGCAGCGTTGTAGATTGTTGTCACCCCTTGAGCCAAGACGGACGCCATAATAATATTGGCTGTACCGGTGACCGAAGCTTCGTCCAAAAGCATGTAGCACCCCTTGAGCCCATTGTCGGCCTCAATCGTAAATAGATCTCGCTCCTTATTGTGATGAAATGTTGCACCTAGGTTTGTGAAACCTATAAAATGGGTGTCCAGCCTACGACGGCCTATTTTATCCCCTCCCGGCTTGGATATGGTGGCTTTTGAAAAGCGACCAAGGAGAGGGCCGATAAGTAGTACTGAGCCACGCAACTTGCGGCTTTTTTCCAAGAATGCGTGAGAGTATGCAAAGTCGAGATTGACATCATCTGCTTGAAAGCTATAGGTATCCTGATCCACTTTGGTCACTTTGACCCCAAGTTCCATGAGGAGCCCTATGAGGTTTTTGACATCCAAGATATCCGGTACATTATGGATGGTAACCACTTGATCTGTCAGCAAAACCGCAGAAATAACTTGGAGAGCCTCATTCTTAGCTCCCTGCGGAATTATTTCACCCGAAAGGCGATACCCGCCATCAATCACAAATGATGCCATAGCTGTATGGTTTTGGGGTTATCTTTTTCTTCTGTTGTTATGGGGCTTTTTAGAGGAGAGGGCAGCACCCTCTCGCAGGTCATTCGCCTCCGGCAGTTGGAAAAGCAGCTCGTCCAAGTATAGTTTGCCTTCCGACAATTCATACAGGTCGGCAAAAATCTTGGTGTTGGCGACACTCTCCTTATTCCAGTTGATGTAATCACGCTTCATCTGTACTGCAATTTCCTTGGCTAGCTCCATACGTTTTTCTTCATCGTCCTCCTGAAGGGCGATTGCGATCATGCGCTCAACACTTCGACCATAGTGGCGGTACCGAGGACGATACTGGTGATCATTATCCAGCTGTCTGTCAATCTTTGCCGTATACTCTTCACGAGTGGTAACCTCATATGGGAAATCCACGTCAAGCCGAAAGTCGGACATGATATAAAGGTGGTCCCACAAGACTTGCTCAAAATCGCTCCTAGCTCTATCCGCAGAGGAGATGGAGCTCATGATTCGGATGATTGTTTCGGCACACCTCTGTCGCTCGGCACGATCTGCGATCAGGCAACACTCATTGACCATGTTTTGTACATGGCGACCATAAGCAGGAAGTACCAGAGCGGGGGTAATGCTATTGTAGTCTTTATTCATTTCAGGTTGTCGAGTCGTTTTTGGATCTTCGTCGTGTCATCCTCGTAGCCGGGTTTTCCCAGGAGTGCAAACATATTGTGCTTGTAGTCCTCCACACCCGGTTGGTTGAATGGGTTGACGCCCAAGAGATAACCACTGATTCCCACTGCTATTTCAAAGAAATAGTAGAGTTGCCCCAGGGTATGTTCATTTAGTCTAGGCAACGAGAGGTGGATATTGGGGACTTCTCCATCCAAGTGGGCCAACAGTGTTCCCTGCTCTGCCATTTTGTTCACAAAGTCCACATGCTTGCCGGCTATGAAGTTGAGGCCATCCAAGTTGTCTGTATCCTCGGGGATTTTGACCTCATGCTCTACCTTTTCTATACTGATGAATGTCTCAAAAAGGTTGCGCTCCCCTTGTTGGATCATTTGCCCAATGGAGTGCAAGTCTGTCGTAAAGTTTGCCGAAGCCGGGAAAATCCCCTTGGCATCCTTACCCTCGCTTTCGGCATAGAGTTGCTTTAGCCACTCTCCTACATACTGCAACTTGGGAGAGAAGTTGGCAAAAACCTCAATCTTCTTGCCCGCCTTGTAGAGTAGGTTTCGGGTGACAGCGTATTGTGCGGCCGGATTCTTCTCTATCGGCACATTTTCGTTGGTGAGGTCTTGCATGGCTTTTGCTCCCTCTACCAGTGCGACAATATCAAATCCGGCAACGGCTATTGGCAAAAGTCCCACCGGAGTAAGGACGGTGAATCGGCCACCGATGTTGTCCGGGATGATATAGGACTTGTAGCCCTTCTTTTCGGTCAAGGTGCGCAACGCTCCCTTGTGGGCATCAGTTATCGCTACGATGTGCTTTTGTGCAAACGATGCTCCCTGCTCACGCTCGAGCATTTGAGACAAGAGCCTAAAGGCAATGGCGGGCTCAGTGGTAGTTCCACTCTTGGAGATATTTATGATCCCAAACTTTTTGCCCTTGAGTAGTTCCATCAGCTCATATAGATAGTCCTCGCTGATGTGGTTACCTGCATAGAGGAGTGACGCTCCGGACTTTGGCTTGTAGGCGGCAAAGGAGTCCTGGAGGGCTTCTACCGTTGCTTTGATACCTAGGTAGGATCCACCGATCCCGATGGAGACAACGTACTCGCAGTCTTGTCTCAGTCGATCGGCTGTCTCAGCTATATCCTTCAGGAGTTCGGGCTCTATCGAGTGGGGCAACCGGATCCACCCCAAAAAGTCTGCACCCTCGCCATCACCTCTATAGAGTGATGCCAGTGCTCCTTGCGCCTTGGTCAGATCTTGTTGGTATTGTTTGCGTAGCTCCTCAGTGCCGAGAGCGTTGTTTATGTTTAGCTTGATTGCGTTCATTGCAGTTACGTATATGTTTGGTTTAATGAATTAGTCCTTTCAGTCTGTCCACAGCTCTTGGGCAATCCAGTCTGTGGTAGAGGATCTGGTACACTGTCTCAGCGATAGGCATGAAGACCTTGTACTTCTTATTCACCTCGTGGATACACTTGGCTCCATAGTACCCTTCGGCGATCATATCCATCTCGAGTTGTGCCTGCTTCACCGTCCGCCCTTTTCCCAGCAGAGTGCCAAATGTACGGTTACGGCTATACCGAGAGTAGGCTGTCACCAGTAGATCACCGAGATAGACGGAGTCGGTTATGGGTTTTCGGGTCGTTGAGAGGGCCTTGGTGAATCGATCCATCTCAGCCGCAGCATTGGCGATGAGTACCGCCTGAAAGTTGTCTCCCATGCGCAGTCCCTGGCATATCCCGGTGGCTATCGCATAGATGTTTTTGAGGACACTGCAGTACTCGATTCCATTGACATCCGAGCTCACCAGTGTGCGGACATAATCGCAGACAAGCTTCTCCTCTATCTTTTCGGCGTTTCCCATATCGGAGCAAGCGATGGTCAGGTACGACATTCGGTCCATGGCGACCTCCTCAGCGTGTGTCGGCCCACTGATCACACCGATCATATCCGATGGCACCCCAAACTCCTTAGTCAGGTAGTCCGAGATGAGCAGATACTCCTCGGGGATAATCCCTTTCACGGCATTGAGAATAAACTTTCCTGCCAGCTCATGCCCCTGTAGCTTGTCAAAAGTACCCTTGATATAGGGCGAGGGGGTGACCAGCAAAATAGTGTCGCAAGCCTCCACTACCTCACGGACATCGGTATAGAAGTGGATCTTGTCCAGGTCAAAGGTCACGGAGGTGAGGTACGAGGGGTTGTGCGCCCCGGCCTGAAACTTCCGTACCGTCTCCTTGAACCTAAAGTACCAGTGCACCTCATTGCCCGAGTCGATCAGTATTTTTGCCAACGCTGTGGCCCAGCTTCCGCTGCCTATGATTCCGAACCTCATAGGTGACCATACACCACCCTCCACTTCTTGTTGTGTACTATTGCCCTTCACTTGCTTTAGGTGTATAGGTGATCAATTGGGAGTATTTGTCTCGTCCGTTGTTTCCGTCGCTTTTTGCTCGGGCTTCATCTGTGGGAAAAACAATACCTCTTGGATTGTATCCTGCCCGGTCAAAAACATCACCAGGCGATCCATCCCTATCCCCATACCGCTCGTGGGGGGCATACCGTATTCAAGTGCGCGAATAAAATCTTGGTCGATAAACATTGCCTCGTCATCTCCCTTTTCGGAGAGGCGCATCTGCTCCTGAAAGCGCTCCAGTTGATCGATAGGATCGTTGAGCTCGGAGTAGGCATTCAGGAGTTCTTTACCTCCGACCATTAGCTCAAATCGCTCGGTCAGTCCCTCCTTCTCTCTATGCATCTTGGTCAGAGGAGACATGGACACCGGATAGTCGATGATGTAGGTCGGCTGGATGAAGTTTCCCTCACACAGCTCGCCAAAAAGCTCATCGATCAGCTTACCCTTGCCCATCGTGTCATCGACACTCAGTCCACGCTCACGACAAGCCTGGCGTAGTTCCTCCTCGGACTTTCCGGTGATGTCGTAGTCTGCATACTTCTTGATGGCATCGGTCATTGTTATTCGGGCATATGGTGCCTTGAAGTCGATATCATGCCCTCTGTAGTGTACCTTGGTGGTGCCGTTCACCTCCATTGCCGTAAACTCCAGCAGCTGCTCCGTCATCTCCATCATCCAGTTGTAGTCCTTGTAGGCCACATAGACCTCCATTACCGTGAACTCCGGATTGTGCGTGCGGTCCATCCCCTCGTTGCGGAAGTTGCGCGAAAACTCATACACCCCTTCGTAGCCACCGACGATCAGCCTTTTCAGGTAGAGCTCATTGGCTATCCTCAGGTAGAGGGGGATGTCCAGTGCATTGTGGTGGGTCACAAAAGGTCTGGCGGCGGCACCTCCCGGGATACTCTGCAGCACCGGTGTGTCCACCTCCAGGTAGCCACGTTCGTTGAGAAACTTTCGGAAGGCCGTGAACGTCTTGGTCCGCTTCACGAATCGCTCTCGCACCTCGGGGTTCACCACCAAGTCCACATAGCGCATGCGGTACCTTAGCTCCGGGTCGGTAAAGGCATCATACGTCTGTCCCTCCTTTTGCTTCACGACCGGTAGCGGACGTAGCGACTTGGACAGCAGGGTCAGCTCCTGCACATGTACCGAGACTTCACCGGTCTTGGTTGCAAAGACAAAACCCTTCACACCGACAAAGTCGCCAATATCCAGCAGTTTCTTAAACACCGTATTATACATTGTCTTGTCCTCCCCGGGTGCAATGTCGTCCCGTGTGATGTAGAGTTGTATCCGTCCGGTAGAGTCCATCAGCTCGCAAAACGAGGCCTTGCCCATGATCCGGCGCGACATGATTCGGCCCGCCATCGACACCTGCCGGGGCTCCCCATCGGGGACAAAGTCTTTCCGCACCTCATCCGCATAGGCGTTGACCACATACTCAGGCGCAGGATAGGGGTTGATCCCCAGCTCCTTTAGTTCTCTAAGGCTATCCCTCCGCTCCAGCTCTTGCTCACTGTATTCTCGTGTCATCATTGATCTTTATCTAGTGTTCCGTCTTTTTTCTTCTCGGCACTTGGCACTCTTTTCCCCCCAAAAAAAGGACTCCCGTACCGCTTTGTTGCTCGCAAATATAATCAAATGGCACCACTCCGGTGCTTTTCTCTGTCCAAAAGGACTATTTGTTGCCCTTTTGGCGGTTGTGGTGTTTACATAGGACCCGGCAGTTGTCGGCCGTCGTCGCCCCACCCTTGCTCCACGCCGTCACGTGATCAGCGTCCATATCCTTCAGTGCCCAGATCTTCGTCTTGTTGGGGTCAAGAGAGTTGGCGCAGTCGGGGCAGTTGGAGACCCCTTTCGCCTTAGCGGCCTGGGTTTGTCGTTCGTAGATCGTCCGCTTGGTCGAGTCGTCAAAGAGGCGGATATCCAGTAGCTGTGGATCCTGCTCACCCCCGAGCAGATACTCCGGGATGCTCTCCTTTTTGCGCACCGCCTCATCGGCGAGTAGCTCGGCCAAGCGTTGGTGGATAGCGGCATGGTCGTAGGGGGTATTGTGGTACGTCTCGTAGAGCTTGCCCCACGCCACGCCCCTAAAGTGCGGGTGCTCGGTATAAAAGAGCGTCTCCACCCACTTGATCACGCTATTGAAGTAGCTCTGCAGCTCCGTTATCTCCTCATCCTGCCGGTGTGCCGCCATGTACTCCCGCACGTTGCCCCGGCTCACCCAGCTGAGCGCAGTCGCCAAAAACTCTTGGCGCTTCACGTTTCCGCGGATGTAGTGCTCCCACTCCTGCACCTTGGTATTCCCGCTGTTGCTAAAGACCTTGCGAGCCGCTGTCACAAAAGGCCCTGAGTAGACTGCATTCAGCAACTCCTGTTCGTTGAGTGCCACACCGGCGATATTGATTGTCTGAAACCACTCACGGATCTCACTCTCTGTCCCCTCGCAGATATATATAAGGAGTCTTGTATCCAGGATCCGGGCTTTCAGATCATCTGCCAGGGCCGAAAAAGTGTACGGCAACTGCCGATCGCCCATCACGATGCTAAATTGATTACTCAAAAAACGCCCCAGAGAGGTGATCCGCTGCTGACCATCCAGCACCTCCAGTTGACCGTCCTCGCGACGGTTGAAGTAGATCAGGCCGATCGGGTACTCCTTTAGCACCGAGTCGATCACGGCGATATCCTTCTTCCCATCACCGTAGATGTAGTTGCGCTGATACTCCGGCTGGATCGTCAGGCGTCCGCCAAGCCCATAGAGCCCCTTGCCCTCGCTTTCGTCGTACGAAAAGCCCTTGCATATATCACCCACCGTATACTCTGTATGTAGTGTCGTCTTCATATTCAATTAGCTCTTCTCCGTATGATTATTCGTGCATATACCTCCTTATCATCTATTGTAAAGCGCTTACCAGGAATGGGGTTATCCTCAATATACCTGTCAATTCCCAATATTTCGAATTGCTCGGGGCAGTACTTGTCGAGGAAGGAGATCGGCACCCCCATCACCCCGTCGTAGTCGCTTGGGATGGCATCGGTGAAAGCCACCTCAATGGCATCATAATTGTCGTACTTCGGGTACGCCTCCTCAAAGCTCTTTCCCTTGATCTCTTTGTGACGGCTGTACTTTAGGTTCCCCTCGATCGTTGACAGTTGCAATGGCTCGTGGCGTCGCCCATGCTCGAGGTTCGTGTACCAACAAGAATTACCAAGTCGTGTGTAGTTACCCACGTATCCCAATTTTTCGGCTTTCTCTTTGTCTTTAGGAGCTACATATGCGCCTTCAGGAACTGCAAAAACCATATCAGAAGAATTGTGGACCCCCAGCCACATCTCATTGGCAGCGATGCGGGGGAAGACGTTTTTGTAGGTGAGTGCATTCATGTTGCCGATGATGAGGAACTGCTTTTTGGCCTCAAAGATCCAGTCGACAAATTCTCGGAAGAGCGAAAAGGGCGGGTTGGTCACGATAATGTCCGCCTCGTCTCGCAGCCGGCACACCTCCTCGCTCCTAAAGTCACCGTCACCCTCCAGGTAGCTCCACTGCAGGTCGTCAAAGTCCACCTTGCCATCCAAAGTGCAGTCCTCCGAAAGGGTGTAGATCTTGCCCCGCACATTGGTTTTGGTCCGGTCGTACTGTGGGGCGACTTGCTCAAAAAGGGTCGGCTGGTAGGGGATACTCAGTCGCTTGCTGTCCGGGGCGTAGCTGGTACTGATGAGCTTGCGGAGCCCCAGCTCCTCAAAACGCTGAGCAAAGTAGCGGGTGAATTCACTCCACTCCGGATCGTCGCACGGCAGCAGTACCGTTTTGCCCCGAAAGAGGTCCGGGTCGTAGTTGATGTAGGCTTGGATCTCTCGCTCAATATCAGCGTACTGGGTATAAAACTCGTCGTTTTTGGCCTGTTTTGCCTGAGATAGATTCTTATTTGCCATGTGTTGCTTGAGTCTTCGTCCGGAGTGACTCCGTGGTTGCCCCAAAGGTACCAAATCTTTTGCCAACCCCTTATTTAGTTGTTTCCGACCGAGGGAAAAGTCTTTTTCGTCGGAGAAAAACTCGGCAGGGTCGGAGAAAAAGTTGCGCTTGTACCGGGAAAAGATAAAATCACAGTGTGATTTCTAGAAATCACACTGTGATCTGAATAAACCACAATGTGATTTGAACAAATCACATTGTGGTTTTGAGTTTTTCGACCGGAGGATTGACTTTTTGGAGGCTCTGCTTTTCTTTTTCTTGGGGAAAATGGAGACTGTTGCACGAAGGCGATCTGCTTAAAGTGGACGAAAATGGTCGGTGAACCCTCTCTCCGAACAGCCAAACAGTGTTTTAGAAATTAGTTTATTTATTCTAACTTTGCAGTGAGACGATTATGAACCATTTTTTTTGAGGCGGAGGTGTCGTCGTGGCATTTCATAGTGGAGTTGCTGCCCTCCCCTTTTCTAAAAAAGACGAGACACTCTGTGTCCAAACCCTTATCGTGGAATACAGTTTTCTAGACTTTCTGAATCTGCTCGGATCCTTGGGTCTTTTCCTCTACGGGATGAAGATCATGAGCGAAGGGCTCCAAAAAGTAGCCGGCGACCGCATGCGGAGTGTGCTGTCGGCTATGACGCACAACCGTTTTTTGGGCGTACTCACGGGATTGCTGGTGACAGCACTGATCCAGTCGTCGAGTGGCACGACCCTGATGGTGGTGAGCTTTGTGAACGCCGGCCTGCTGAGCCTGGCACAGTCGATCAGCGTGATCATGGGGGCCAATATCGGTACGACGGTGACGGCCTGGATCATTTCACTGCTCGGATTCAAGTTCGATATTGCATCGTTTGCCATACCACTCCTAGCCCTCTCGCTTCCCCTCATCTTTTCCAAAAAAACCAACTGGAATTCGTGGGGGGAATTTGTTATCGGTTTTTCGCTACTCTTCCTAGGGCTGCAGTTCCTCAAGTCCTCTATGCCGGACCTGCAGAGCAATCCGGATGCGCTCGCCTTTTTGCAGCAGTACACGGACATGGGCTTTGGCTCGGTGTTGCTCTTTTTGCTGATCGGGACGATCCTGACCTGTATCGTGCAGTCGTCCAGTGCGACGGTGGCCATCACGCTGATCATGTGCGCCAAGGGGTGGATCCCATTTGAGCTGGGGACGGCAATGATCCTGGGGGAGAATATCGGTACGACCATCACGGCCAACCTAGCAGCTCTCAATGCCAATATTGCGGCAAAGCGGACCGCCTTTTCGCACTTCTTATTCAACGTACTCGGAGTGATCTGGGTCCTCTGCCTCTACTACCCGATCGTCAATATCGTGGGAGAGATCCTTGCCGGTCAGGGGCCGGACCCCAGAGGGCTCTATCCGCTGATCAATGAGCTATCAGGGCAGTACACACCGGAGCAGATGGATCTGATGACGGGAAGCACACCTATCACGGACAACGCACAGCTCGCCGGCATACAGGCGACGCTCGGGTCGATGTCGGAGGCGTGCAGCGTGGGGCTGGCGCTCTTTCACACCCTATTCAACGTGATCAATACAGCGGTGATGATCTGGCTGATCCCGGTGTACAAGAAGATCTGCGAGGTGGTGATCCAACCGAGCAAAAAGGAGGAGAAGAAGCGGAGCTTTGCCCACTTGCAGTTTTTGAGCACCCGCATGCTCTCTACCAGTGAACTCTCGCTGATCCAAGTCCACAAGGAGGTGACCAGCTATGCCAAGAAGGTGAGGGAGATGCTACGGATGGTACAGATGCTCCTCTTCACGGACGTGCAAGCGGACTTTGAGCAAAACTACAACCGCCTGCAGAAGTACGAAAATATATGCGACCGGATAGAGGTGGAGATCGTGGAGTACCTGAGCGAGCTCTCCGAGGGCGACCTCAGTAGCGAGTCGAGACGCGAAGTGCGGATCCTGATGACTGCCGCCACGGAGATCGAGAGTATGGGGGATGCCTGCTACAACATGGGGCAAATCATCCACCGTCGCAACAACAACGACATCATGTTTTGCGCTTCACTGAAGAAGCGAATACAGGAGATGCACGCACTGGTGGAGCAGGTGGTCGATCACACGATCTACGCACTGGATGCCGACACCAAGTCTCCGGAGCTCTTTTATACCGCTGAGAATCTGGAGCACGATGTCAACAACAAGCGCGACATCCTGATCAATGAAAACCTCCATGCCCTGGAGACCAAAGACTATGAGTACCCCGAGTCCGTCTACTACCTCGACCTTGTCGATGAGTACGAGCACCTGGCCGACTACTCGATCAACGTAGTGGAGGCCATCACGGGCAAGAAGCACAGCTAATTCCCCACCCCCACTAGGGTGCAGGAAAAAAGGATGGGCTCCGAATTGTTGTTCGGGGCCCATCCTTTTTGGAAGATCCGGCATGGCGGTCAGTGGCGCAAGAGTTCTTTTAGATCCAAGTGTCGCTTGGCTTGGGTGAACTGTGCGTCGGCATGGTAGGAGGAGCGAACCAGTGGGCCACTCTCTATGTGGACAAGCCCCATCGCCTCGCCCACCTCCTTGTAGGCTCTGAACTGATCCGGGTGGAGGTACTCCACGACAGCGGCATGCTTATGGCTCGGCTGAAGGTACTGCCCGATCGTCAGCGTGGAGACCCCACTCGCCAGGCAGTCGGCAAAGAGGGAATGCACCTCCTCCGCTGTCTCACCCAGCCCAACCATGATGCCGGTCTTGCAGACAAACCCCGCACGGTGTATGTATGCTAGGACGGCTAAGCTCCTGTCGTAGGTGGCGCGGTAGCGCACTTGGGGTGTCAGTCGCCGTACCGTCTCGAGGTTGTGGCCGACAATATCCGGATCGGCGGACAAGACGACATCCAGAAGCTCAGGCCGGCCATCAAAGTCCGGGATGAGGACCTCTATGCGTGTGGCTGGCGACAACCTACGGATAGCCAAGATGGTCCGGCGCCAATGCTCGGCCCCACCGTCCGGCAGGTCGTCTCTGTCCACAGAGGTAATCACAGCATGGCTGAGCCCCATGCGATGCACACCGGTGGCGATACGATCCGGCTCAAGGGGGTCGAGAGGGGGCGGTGTCTTGCTGAAAGCCGTGGCACAAAAGCGACACGCCCTCGTACAGGTCGCCCCACCGATCATGAACGTGGCAGTCCCCCTACTCCAGCACTCCGAACGATTGGGGCACTTCCCACTGGCACAGATGGTATTGAGCCCTGCACCGATGATCGTGCCGGAGGTCATTCCATAGTATTGTGTACTGGAGAGGCTGGACTTGAGCCACTCCGGCTTGCGAAGTATAGGGGGTTTGGTGGTCATCTACTTCAGATTCTCGTTTAGGAAATTGACCATCTGACGGTACAGGTGATAAGAGGTATTGCCCCCGTGAATGCTGTGGTCCTTGTCAGGATAGATCAGCATCCTGTAGTCTTTGTTGTGCTCAACCAAGTAGGGGACAAGCTGCATGACGTTTTGGAAATGGACATTGTCATCAGCTGTGCCCTGCACCAGCAAAAGAGCACCCTGCAACCCACCGACGTGCGTGAATACCGATGCCTGGTCGTACCCTCGGTTGTTTTGCTGCGGGGTGCGCATGTAACGCTCGGTGTAGATGGTGTCGTAGAGACGCCAATCCGTCGGAGGTGCCACGGCTATCCCGGCCTTGAAAGTCCCCGAACCACGGCTCATGCTCATCAGGACATTGTAGCCACCGAAGCTCCACCCCCAGATGGCGATGTTTTTCCCATCGACATAGGGCAACTTTGCCAAGGCGCGAGCTGCCATGATCTGATCCTCACTCTCCAGTATCCCGAGTTGCCCATACGTGCACTTGAGGAAATCCCTACCGCGTCCACCGGTGCCCCTGCCATCCACACTGACCACAATAAATCCCTCCTGGGCAAGGTACTGCTCCCAACCGAGCTTGAAGCGATTGAGGGCGGTCTGCGAACCGGGACCGCTGTACTGGGTCATGACGACGGGGTACCGCTTTTGGGGCGTGAAGTCTGCGGGCTTGGTCACGAGGGCATTGAGGAGCACACCGTCGTCCGTCCGGAGCTGGACAAATTCCTTTGAGGCCAATCGCTTGGTGCCCAAGACCTCCGATAGCTTGTGGTTATCCTCCAGTACCTGGATCTCCTTCCCGGTGCCACCGGCGTGGACGGAATACCTAGGCAGCACCGTGGTGCTGGAGTAGTCCAGCAGGTAATAGCTCATGTCCGCGCTAAAAGTGGCGTCGGAGTAGCCCTTCTCTGGAGAGAGCAGACGTGTACGCCCGTCCAAAGTGGTGGCAACGACCTGCCGATCCATGGGCGTGGGTGCGGCAATCTGGTAAAAGACCTCACCCGAGGCAGAGACACCGTAGACATGAGTCACCTCATAGGGAGAAGTGGTGAGCTGTTTTTGCCTTGTACCGACCGGGGAGTAGAGGTAAATCTGCGCCGTGCCACTCTCATCGCTTACGTAGTAGGTTCCCTTGGGGGTGATTTGCATCTGCATCACCCAGTTGTTGGTGTCAATGTAGAGTTCATCCTTGTGCTGCATCCAGAGCTTTGCTCGGTGGCTGTCGGGATCTATCTGGTACCCCCTGAGGTGGTTTTGGTTGCGGTTGAGCGTAAGTACATACAGCTTGCCCCCGTGGTACTCCATCCGAGGAATGTACTGCTCCTCGGTGGCAAGCTCATTCTCCAGCAGCGCGACGGTTTTCCGATTGTCGACATGGTAGTGACGGATGCTCGTCAGCGCATTGTCTGCACCTGCCTTGGGGTACTTATACTCATAGGTGTGCGGGTAATTGCCGGTTCCGAAAATGGTCATCTCAAAAAGCTTGACCCGGCTCTCATCCGTGCGCATAAAGGTGAGGTACTTGCTGTCCTCACTCCACACCATCGAATTGATGCGATACAGCTCCTCCTCATACACCCAGTCTGTGACGCCATTGAGGACGTGATTGACCTTTCCGTCCGTCGTCACTCGGACCTCAGTGTCGTAGTCAAACTTTTTGATGTAAATATCATTGTCGATCACATAGGCACACATACGACCGTCCGGAGACAAAGTGGGGATACGGACCTGTCCGGGGGTTTCGTTTAGTGGCAGCACCATATTTCTACGCACATCGTAGTAGTGTGCGGTGTAGAGGCGACTCCTCCGATATATGGGCTTGGTCTCTCGCAAAATAACGATGCGAAGGCCATTGTCACTGATCAGGTAGTCATCAAAAGTATCAAAGTCGCACTCACGAGACGTGGCCGTGTCGAAAAGGGTACCTACAAGTTTACCCCCATTGTATGCGTACTTCAGAATCTTGGTGTGATCCGGACTGATGATGGTATAGTGTTTGCCGTCCGGAAGCGAGCGAAAACCATCCCCCGCCGTCCTTGGATAATACTTGTACTCCACCAAATCCTTGAGGTCAAACGACTGGCCTGACTGAGCAGAACAAACTCCCAGCACACTCATTGTGGTTACAAAGGTCAATAGCAACTTACTTTTTAGAAACATAGTCATTCTTTAATCTATATGGTATATATTCTCGACATGAGCCAGCCCCGAAGTTTTGATGGTTGGGTACTGGATACTGACCCTGACTTTTGAGGTACCCTCGGCTTCGACCTTTCCTAGCATCGCATTCAGGGCAGTCGCATCCACCGAGCAAGTCCCGGACGCCTCTACATCCAACTCCACTCCCACACCGGAGAGTAGGGCCTCACTCGCACCTGAGACCTCCAAGTCCATCTCCTCAAAGTCCCCGCTGTGGGACAGAGAGGAGGCCCCGGAAATATCGTACGAAACCTTTCGGATCCACTGAGTACCGACAGAGGCACGAGAAGCCCCCTTGAGCTCCACCTCTAGGTCGTTGGCCTTTCCCAAAAACGACAGCTCGGAAGCCCCGGAGACCTCGCATTCCAAGTCACCAAACAGCAAATCCCGAGCATGCAGGCTAACCTTGCTCTGCCCCGCCAGCTTCAGCTCCCGGAGACGGGCTAAGTCCTTGAGGCCAATCCTCAGATCTATCAGAGTCGGCTTGGAAGAAAAGCCCAACACCGTCGCCAACGATTTCTTTTGGACGATGGACAGCTTATTGCCCTTCACTCGGACCCGGATATTGTCCAAGTCGGTTTGATTGAATCGCAAGGTTGTGCTATTGTCGTTCACTACAGTAACACGAAAAGCACCATCAATATGGAGTTCAGAGATATTCGCACTGATATTCCGCACGGTTTCTTGCGCCGACACAAAATTCATCGAAGACAAAACAGTCAACACCAGTGCCACCACTGTTACCCTAAAATATGGCTTCACACGCATGAGCTAATGTTCTTTTTTGGAGTTATAAATGGATACGATTGACGCAAATCTAATGAAATCCACGGCACTTTCATTGCACTCTAGATCCCGCAAGCGGTGGCAGGGACAAAGTGATAAAAGCGTGTGAAAGCACAAGAAGGCTCCCTCATGGTCATTGGAGGCTTTCACCTCACCACCATCCTCAATAAATGAAATTCTAAAGGTTAAAAAGTCATCCCGATGTACTTCCAAACTATTTTTCCCGGATGAAAAACTCAAAATCACTATGTGATTTATTCAGATCACTAAGTGGTTTATTCAAATCACTGTGTGATTTCTAGAAATCACACAGTGATTTTATCTTTTACTTGGACATAAGCAACTTTTTCTCCGACCTCGTCGGCTTTTTCTTCCCCCAAAAATTGTCCTCCCGAAGGTTCGGAGACAATCATGAACTACCCGGAACGAGTCATAATCTACAGGATTGAGACGCTATGCCTTTGGCGAAGTGATATTTTTGTGCTAAATTTGCACTGAGTTACCGAGGAGACATCTCGATCGTAACACCAAACGGTTCCTTAGCAAAGTGGTTATGCACCGGACTGCAAATCCGTTTACGGCGGTTCGAATCCGCCAGGAACCTCTTTCAATAAGAAGCATAGCGACTCCAATTCATTGAGTCCTATGCTTTTTTTTGTGCAAGCGCTCTCCACTCTTTTTTTTCATCAAGTCAATCAGCTTGCTCCATATGAGGCATATTTCTAGCTTCAATGATAAAATAGTACTTTTGCACATGGTGGCACTCGGTGACAGCCACCCTAGAGAATGAACTAACGTATGAATATAAATGATATAACGGACATCGGTAAATCTTGCATTGATTGCAGGTGTTCGTGTTGTTCGGACAATGGGAGCGGGATGCTGGAGAGTTTTGACTACCTCTATGACATTCCGGACCTTGCTTCAGACACGACCAAGTATGTAGAGATCAGCTTCAAAAGTACCAGAAAGGGGTTTTACGTCAACAGCTACGACCTTCCGCTCAAAAAAGGAGACTTGGTAGCCGTAGAAGCCAACCCCGGACATGACATTGGGACGGTATCCCTAACCGGGAAGCTGGTGCAGATACAGATGCGCAACAAGCGTATAAAGACCAACACCCCTCCTCTCAAAGTATTTAGGATCGCCAAGGCCAACGACCTGGAGCGCTACAAAGAGGCCAAAGCAAAAGAACAGGAAACAATGATTCGGAGCAGGCAGATTGCGAAGTCGCTTGCGCTGGAAATGAAAATCGGCGATGTAGAGTATCAAGGAGATGGGCAGAAGGCAATCTTTTACTACATTGCCGACAAACGTGTGGACTTTCGGCAACTCATACGAGAGCTGGCCAGTGAATTCAAAATAAAAGTGGAGATGCGACAGATCGGGGCAAGACAAGAAGCCGGTCTCATCGGTGGTATTGGGCCCTGTGGCAGACAACTTTGTTGCTCAAGATGGATGACCGACTTCAAGTCCGTGAGTACAAATGCCGCACGCATCCAGGATATTTCGCCCAATCCTCAAAAGCTAGCCGGACAGTGTGCCAAACTAAAATGCTGTCTCAACTTCGAAGTAAACACCTACTACGAGGCACAAGGACTCCTGCCAAACAAGAGTGTCGAGCTGCACACCTCGTCCGGAATCTACAAATACTACAAGGCCGACATACTCGCACAGCAAATCACCTACGTCCCTGCAGATGCGCCGGTGTCAATGGATGAAGCCTGTGTAATCTCTGCGGATCGCGCCAAGGAGATAATCGCCCTAAACGAACGTGGGCAAGAGCCATACAGCCTACAGAGCGACACAGAGGTTGGACACCCCCTCCCCCCGAAAAAGATCTCAAAAGACATCTTGGTAGACAGTAGCCTTACACGCTTTGACGCACCGGGAAAAGGACAGAAAAGCAAGTCACGAAAGCGGAACAGCCAAAAGCCAAAAGCCGCATCTCGCCCCAATACTCCAAGAGAAGATGAACCCAGGCCGGCACGAGAAAGGTCAACGAAAGAAGCAACCGAAAAAAAGCAAGGTCGAGGGCAAAACAGAGGAAACAAGAGCTGGGGCAGAAACCGCAACCAGAATCGCCCCCCAAAAACCAATAGTACGCAAGAATCCACCGGCAAGTAAACAATAGCATCCTATGCTCACTTACCTAAGAAGTGCGATAGCTATTTTGACTATAGTCGCTCTATCTCACGGTTGCACTAGGGTCAAGTCTCCGATATACAGTTACTTCTACGAAGTCAAGGACTCCAAGTGGTGCCAAACAGACGAGTACTTCTTCCCGGTCGCAATAACTCACGAGGTGGACACCACAGCCAAGTACACAGTCTCCGGTGTCATCCGGATAGCAAGTGACTATGCACTGAGGACCTTGCCAATAGGAGTAGTCATCGAATATCCGGATCATACCTTCAAGACTGAGACTGTGAAAATTGAGGCGCAAGACATGAGGAAAGATCAACAGGGCTACAACTGCACGGAGGTCTCTTTCGTGATAGCGGACGCAGAGATATTTCCTCACACCGGGATCTACAGCTTTAGTTACCGACATCTCTTGACCGACAGCATTGTCTCCGGTGTCCGAGAAATCGGAATATGGATTGAGCAACACCCATGAGTCTTATTTATCAACAAAGTGCCAAAGCCACGCTTGCCACACTGGTGGGGGCGTTTATTGGGTTCCTGACGACATTCTTTGTCCTTGTCCAATACCTTACGCCGGAGGAGATTGGGCTCACTCGATTGGTGGTCGAGGTTGCTATGCTACTGGGGGGCTTCGCTCTGCTCGCCACGCAGTCTTCGGCCATACGGTATTACCCGTCATTTCGGACAGAGGACGGACGAGATGGGGGCTTCGTATGGTACGCATTGGGGATACCGCTTGTCGGGCTCGTGTTGTTTTCTCTGCTATACTACGTGTTTCGGGAGCCACTAGTGAGCTATTTCACCCCTAGTGACAAGGCCGGAGGTGGGCTATTCCAAAAGTATTACCTCCTAGTCCTGCCCCTGATGGCTTTCACGATGTACATGACTGTCGGCGAAGTGTACAGCACACTAAAGCAAAGGGTGGTGGTTCCACGCACAATCCGAGAAGTCGTCCTAAGGGTCCTACTCTGCATTGCATATGTACTCTACGGCACGAGAGCCATTGATTCGCTTGATTCTTTCCTCGTCTTATTTGTCGGTTGCTACGGCGTATGTATGGTGCTGGACCTAGGGTACATGGCCCATATATCGCCCAGGTCTTTTACTTCTGACCTCACATTGCCAAGCCCATCGATCCGAAAAGACTTCCTAAACTACACCGGACTTACACTCGTCAGTGCCCTAGGCAGTAGCATCATTGCTCGGCTCGATCTCTTCATGGTTTCGGCCCAAATGGGACTTGACTATGCCGGGATCTACTCTATTGCCTTTTTTATCGTTGCAGTCATTGAGATGCCCTCCCGATCGATTACGGCTATCAGCTCTCCACTGATTTCAGCCGCACTTCATGAGCAAGACACTCCTCGCATCCAAAAGCTCTATAGGACAGTCTCTGAACAACAATTACTGGTAGGTCTCATCCTATTTACCCTGATCTGGACAAACATTGACTTCATATTTGAGGTGATGCCCAATACCCAAACTTACGCCCGCGGAAAGTGGGTGGTGCTTACGCTGGGGCTAGCTCGGCTGATCGACCTTTCGTTCTCGTTTGGCAACGCCATCCTCCGCTACTCACGACACTACATCTGGAGCCTGGTCTATACCATTTTCGTCGCCATCTTGACGGTATCACTCAACTATCTACTCATTGAGCAAATTGGCCTCGAAGGGGCCGCCCTCGCCACACTGCTCACGCTCATCGTCAGCTATATATTCCAGCAAGCCATCCTCTGGAGAAAGCTCCGACTCACACCCATCACCAAAGAGCATGGCTGGCTATTCATCACCACAGCCACGGTAGTCCTCCTCTGTACACTCATTGGCAAGACCTCCGGCATTGTGCCGGTACTCCTAAAAAATGCACTGGTACTGACGACGGCATACCTTTTGTTGAGGCGCACCAATTCATTCCGACTACTCCTTTCCGAAACAAAAGCTTTCATCCAAAAACTATGAAAAACACGACCCCAAACAAGACCGGAAAAACGACCTTGATCTCCTACAGCGGGATTGCCAAGCGACTTAGGACCATCGCTTCTTTCATAGAAGTCCTAAAAGAGACCGAAAAGGAGGCCGAGATCATTTGGTTCAGGACAGACAGCTTCAGTTGCCCATACAGTCGGCTATTCACTCTGTCTCCCAAGTTCGTGCCATCATCTATAACCATCAGAGACTCCAGCTGGACCGACTGGTTCTTGAACGACACCCCTCGCAAAGCCAATCTTTTCTTTCCCGCACCGTTTATATTCCTACGGTATGACCGCTTCATATCGCCCCAAAAAGTCTCCAAGCTAAAGGCAGAAAACCCAAAAGAACTCCTACACTGGCTACAGGCGCAAAATGAACAATGCCTTGTGGCAACCAACGAGCCTTTTGTGCAAAAAAGAGAAATGTACCAAGCCATTGATCCAACGGTAGAAGTAACAAACATCCGCAACTCACGCATGTCGGGGTGGTCGGACAACGTAGTCGGCATACATATCAACCGTCAACAGCGTGGATCCTCGACACAGGAGTGCCCGACGGACTTATTCATCAAAAAAATGCAATCAATGCTCGAAGCTGACCCGACCATACGCTTCTTCGTTGCCACCACATCAATGGATGAGCGCGAACGGCTCCAAACACTCTTTGGAAACAATGTGTTCGCACCATTCTCTATTAGCTCTCAAGATTCTGAAGAGGGGGTTATCGAAAGCTTTGGAGAGTTGTTGGCACTGGCGAATACCCGGAAAATCCTCACGACCCCAAACAGCTCATTCTCAGAGGTTGCAGCAGAGATCGGGCACATACCAATGGAGCAGTTGAGCATCTACAACCTCATCAGCGAATAAGGTCCCTGAACCACCAAGTGTGTGCCGAAGCAATTGACACCCCAACCCCGGCTGGAGATGTGGGTTGAATGTATCAGTATATTTCCGTAGCTTTGTCGTAACCATTGGGAGCAATGGAACCCTTACTGGCGAAATAGAGAGTACGATATTCGCGTCGGGCAATTGGGAAACTCATCAATACATTACACATCCGAGATCCTTGATCTATGTGATGTCTGGCCGCAACCCCTAGTAGGGTTCATCATTACGATGACAGCGGATTACAGAGCATAGGTCAGCCTCAAATCCTTATATTTCGGAGTTTTGTCACTATTTCCCGACGCGATTTTGAATAGTAGAGGCCCTAGAGTCACAACAGCGACTCTAGGGCCTCTATCATTTGATCGCCATGCTCCGCGTGGCTATTTCATCCGCTTTTATTATTTTTTAGGTTCGGAAAGTAGTCCACCGATGGGACCAAGAGTTTTGTATCGGACAAAAATCCCCCTCAAGTAATACCGGTGTATCACTCTAAGGACTCTTTCTGTGTATCTCAGCAGGGCGCATCGAGGAGTTGGTTCCGCCACTCCCCTTATTGGCACTGTGCCGACTAATCAACGCAACCGGAGAATATCTCCCTCCGCAGGGTAATAGTCATCGTTGAGGCCATTCAGCCTATAGAGTGACTTTAGCCGGATCCCATACCGCTGCGCGATGGTGTGCATGGACTCCCCCACCCGTACAACGTGCTCGTAGTATGGGGGCTCGGCCTTGGTGTGCTTGGGTTGGAGGTAGATGATGTCTCCGGATCGTAGTGGATAGCCTCTCGGAAAGTCGTTGTAGCGCTCCAGTACCCGCTCTGTGAGATCGAGGTCTCGTGCGATGCTCGCCAGATCATCATCCGACTTGGCAAGGGTGTAGTAGAGTCCATAGCTAATGTAGACCTCTCTAATGTCGGTGCCGGCCGGTTCTTGGGTAGCCGGGGTCTCGTATTTGAGGGGATTGGGGTCGACGGTGCGCGGTGGTTGCTTGGGTTCGTTGTAGCTGTAGGTGCGGGAGAGGTTTCCCTCGGTGATGAGATACAGCCGATAGTCCTCTATGATCTTGATCAGCTTATTGGCATAGCCCTTGTCGGTCGCATATCCTGCTCGTTGCAGTCCGATTGCCCAACTTTTGTAGTCCATGAGATCGAGGCGAAAAAGACTCCGATACCTCGCCTGAGAGCTAAGAAAGTAGCCATGGTCATCGTAGGACTCTTGGACTGTGTCATAGGCACGAAAACACTCGTTGGGACGATCATCGGAGTGGTAGGCTCTGCCACCTGTCCAGGAACGGTGACACTTGATCCCAAAGTGGTTATTGGCCTTGCGTGCCAATTCGCTCCGGCCTGCCGAGCTCTCGAGGAGTCCTTGGGCGAGGGTAATGCTGGCGGGTATTCCAAATTGTCTCTGGCTGACCAAGGCTCGTGAAGCATGAGCTTGGATGTAGCCGTCATAGGCACTCCGACCTGTGCCCAGGGCACCGGGGGAAACACGCCCCCCTCTGCGCTGTGACGCTCCACAGGCGGTGAGGAAAATAAATAGCGCACAAAAGCTGATGGCTTGACAAATGTACTTCATGGAAGATGGATAGCTAGCTTGCCAGAGGACAAACGAGTAGTAAGGGGAACGACATCATAGATACTCTGTCGGAGGCAGTAGTCGAGTGCCTGAGCGTGACCGGCTGAGACGAGTCGAGCAAAGTGGTCACTCTCTTTTAGGACCTTGTGCAGTCGGCTCGGATCGTAGGCTGCCAGCACGATTCGGAGGGCATCGGAGCCAATGGTGTGAGAGGCTCTGAGCTCAGTCGCCAAGGCGGCACCATACAAGGCATCCTCTAGGGAAACCTTTCCCTCCCAACCCGCAGCGGCAACTAGTACGTTTTTGTCTCTACAGTATTCGGCCACCGCAGCTAGATTGGTAAAGGCACCAATGACAACCGTCGTGTCCGGCTTCATTCCAAAGCAGGCATTGATGGTTTTGGTGCCGTTGGTGGTGGTGAAGTAGATCTCCTTGCCGGATACGGCACCGGCTGTGTACTCGAGTGGGTCGTTGCCCAGGGTGGCAAAGTCGCACTTTTTCACATTGCGCTCGGCACCAACAATGTACCTTTCTCGGGCTTTTGCTTTGGCCTCGTCCAGTGTCTCAATGGGGTAAATGGCTTTGACCCCATTGGCAAAAGCCGCAACAATCGTGGAGGAAGCTCGGAGAATATCAGCCATAATGTAGACAGTCTCCTCGTTCGGTGGATAGTGGGGGATAAGTGCGGGAGAGAGAATGATATCAATGGATTTCATTTGAATGAATTGATGAGTTTTTGGACCTTGGATGCGTCAGTTTGTGGATAATCACAGGGTATGATCTCTGGTCGAGACGGGCGGGCGATGTCGGAGTAGAGATGCGTGGCCGGGCTCGTAACCATGCTCTGGAGGGTGCCATGGATCTCGGTCACACCGGTCCGTGCCACCAAGTCTGCTGCATTTTCAGCCGTGATACCACAGCCTGCCATGACGATGATTCGCCCATCTGCTTTTTGTCGAAGCTTGCGGATCATGTCAGCGCCTAGCAGTGCGGAGGGTTGTCCACCGGAGGTCAGGACTCGGGTAAAGCCTAGGTCGATCGCCTGCTCGAGTGCGACCTCTAGGTCCGCAGACATGTCGAATGCTCTGTGGAGCGTAACCGGAAGCCCCTCGGCAGCGCGAAGCAACCGGTGATTGATCTCTGAGTCGAGCATGCCAGAAGCCGTGAGAGCGCCAAAAACAAATCCGGCGACCCCAAGCTCCCGAAAGGCGTACATGTCACTAAGCATCTGCTTGACCTCCAACTCGGAGTAAACAAAGTCACCGGCTCGTGGGCGTATGATCGGAAAGATAGGTATACCCACCTCTCGCAGTGCAACCTTTACCATACCCAGCGATGGGGTCGTACCCCCCTCGGGCAAGCCGGCGCAAAGCTCGATCCTATGGGCTCCGCCAGACTCTGCCTCAATGCAGGACTGGGGCGAATTGGCACAATTTTCGAATAGTATCATGGAAGTAATATATCATTGAGGCAGGTGAAGCGTAGCTCCTTGAATGATGAATCCCGAGATATGCCCGGATGCTCAATCGTAATAGTGTATGACTGCCCGGGAAGAATGTCGAGATAGTTGTCGGAGTATTTGGCACCCTGCCAGTGTGGGGTTTCGATGAATAGATCCTTCAACAAGACGGGTGAGGAGATCCGAAGGGTGAGCCTCCCCTCCTCGGCATAAAGTGTGGTATGAAGCTGAGACTTGGGAAGGCGCATCTCCTTGGGGAGTGCCGGATAAAAGACTTGCTCGGCTATGACTCGTCCAGAGGTGTCTGTCACCGTCATGCACACGTACATCTGCTTAGAGGCAAAGTGGTCGGGTGCTATTCGAGCAACGGGCTTGGAGCAAGGTGTGTGCGTCACAGTGGTAGAGTACCCTTGTGTCCACAAAAGTTGCCCACAAAAGTCATAGGCATCTAGCTGGATGCCTAGGAAGCCAGTGAGTGAGGTGCTATCCGAGACCAACCAAAGCCGATACTCGTCATCCTGCCGGACGAGGTCGACTATGGTTGGAGCGTACGCACGACATACCTTGTAGTGCATCGCCTTGTAGTTGCCCCAATAGTCTATGCTGGACCAACTGACGGTGGGCCAGACATCGTTGAGTTGCCAATACAGTGCCCCCATGTTTTCTGGATAGGCTCTTCGGATGGCACGCAAGGCATAATCCATGCCATGCCCTTGCAAGATCTGCCCGACATATACATAGTCACGAAAAGAGCTCGGTACCGGATAGGTGCGAGACATATAGTCCGTAATCCTTTCATTACCGATGAAAGACCTCTGCCGGTGGCGTAGTATCGGATGGTCAATGCTCAGACTATCCGTGCAACCATTTGGCAAAATGGACTCAATGGTTTTCATCTCCGGAAATGACTGAAATCCAAACTCACTGGCAAACCGGCCATGTCGTGTGTCAAAGATGGAAAAGTCCTCCGAGCCAAACCAAACACCCCAGTAGTGGCTATCTCCGAAGCTCAGGCTCTGGGGACGTCCCCAATTGGATGAGATGGGAGAGCCGTGGATGTAATCGACATGAGGGGCATAAGTCTCCACCAGATTCTTTAGGAACTTTCGGAAGAAACTATCGTAGTCTTCAGTCATCTTTTTCCACTGTCTATCGCTGTATCCATACTTTTTTTGCCAGCCCCAATGATTCATCCCCTCAAGGATTTCATTGTTTCCGCAAAAGAGGGCAATGGATGGATGGTTCCGAATACGGGTAAGCTGATCACGGACCTCTAGAGCAACACGGCTTCTGAAGACAGGGTCATTGGGATAAGTGCTACATGCAAAGGGAAAATCCTGCCAAATAAGAATCCCATACTGATCCGCCAAGCGATAAAACTCCTCCATCTCGTAATCTCCACCGCCCCACACGCGGAGCATATTGAAGTGGGCAGGGAGCAAATCTTCCCTGAATAGCTGTTCCAAAGACCGTCCGCCCCCACCGAAACGTCTGTCGTGAGGTAGGTAGTTTGCTCCCTTTATATACAGGGGCTTTCCATTGACGACAAAAGTAAAGCTTTCGCCAAGACTGTCCTTTTCTTGTAACAGTTTTATCTCCCGTATTCCAAAACTAAGGGTGTCAGTGGCTTGGTGGCTCTCGGAGGTTATGGTTCGGATCAATTGATACCGATCTTGCCTCCCTGCACCATTTGGGTACCACAGAAAGGGACTCCGGATCTCAAAAGTCACCGAGTCATTGCCCGTTGCGTTGATTTGCGTTTCATTGACTTTGTTTTGGAATGGATCGATAATGGCAATGGTTAGTTTGGCACCACGCTCCGTGAGGTATCCTGTAGCGGAACTGACGGAAACAGTCGCCGATCCAGGGTGTAGTATAGATCGCACGTAGCAGTCTTCAAGTGTAGGTCCACTGATACGCTCAAACCTTATAGGCTCACCAATGCCATAAGACAACATCCTTGGCCCCCAATCCCAGCCAAAATGATAGGGACTTTTTCGGACATAAGGGCTGTAGTGAATGACACTCCTGTCGTTGTCCGCTGGATAATTGACCCCGGCACTCAAATACTGGGCATGGGCAATCCTTGTGGGTGAGAGCATCCTTAGGACTAACCGATTTTTTCCGGGAAGAATGAACTTGCCGACAGAGATCGAATAACTGCGAAACTGGTCATCGGCTCGTGCGATGAGTGTGCCATTGAGATAAACCTCGGCATAGGTGTCTACTGCTCCCATAATCAAACGATAGTCAACAGCCGTTGAAAAATCAAGGCTGTCGACTATGAAAGCAGTACTGTATAGCCAATTTTTATCACTGACCCACTGAACACTATCCTCATTCGTTCCAATAAAATGATTGGGGATAATCCCATATTTTATCAGATCCTGCTGAAGTGTTCCCGGCAAAGTCACATCATAGGACTCATCGGCTCCCTCCATCTGCAGTTGAAAGTGACTGAGGACCTCTACCTGTGCAGTACTAGGTAAGTAAAACAGGAGCACTAACCAAATTCGGGCAAAAAGAGATCGGTACATCATAGTTTTACTTTCTTCCCTGGAAGCAATGCGCTTACCTCAAATTGATTTTCAGTATCCGTTCAATTTTAATTGTGAGGTATTGGCTTTACATCCAAGCACAACTCATCAAGTTGGGCTTGGTCAATGCGAGATGGGGCATCAATCATGACATCACGACCGGAGTTGTTTTTGGGGAATGCAATGGTATCCCGAATGCTGGAAATTCCAGCAAAGAGCGATACCCACCTATCAAAACCATAGGCAATACCGCCATGGGGGGGGGCACCGTACTGGAATGCATTCATGAGAAAACCAAACTGTTCCTTGGCCCTTTCGGGAGTAAACCCAAGGACCTCAAACATTTTCTCTTGAAGTTGACTGTCATGAATCCTTATTGATCCACCTCCGACTTCGACTCCATTTATTACCATGTCGTACGCATTGGCACGAACCGATCCTGGGTCTGAGTCCAAGAGATGTATATCTTCTGGTTTGGGAGCGGTAAAAGGATGGTGCATTGCATAGTAACGTCCATCCTCTTCGTTCCACTCCAACAAAGGAAAGTCTACCACCCAGAGGCAAGAGAAGTTACTGGGATCTACAAGTCCATCGTTTTTGGCGACCTCAAGCCTAAGTGCACCGAGTTGTTGACGACACTTTAGGATGTTGTCACCGCTTATGATAAGGATGAGGTCATTCCCTTTTGCAGACATTTTATTGGCAAGGAGCTGAAGTTTTTCTGCCGAATAAAACTTATCTATAGAGCTCTTGAATGTTCCATCCTCCTTGACACGAACGTACACTAACCCTTTTGCACCTATTTGTGGAGTCTTGACAAAATCGGTCAGTGCGTCAAGTTGCTTTCTAGAATAGTTATCACCGCCTTTCACACACAGGCCACCGATGTACTTTGCCTCATCAAAAACCTTGAATCCTTCGCCTTTCAAGACATCATCCAGCTCTACGATCTTCATGTCAAATCGAGTGTCTGGCTTGTCTGAGCCGTATAGTCGCATTGCGTCATGCCAACTGATACGAGGATAGGCCTCTTTTTGCTCAATATTAAGGATAGACTTGAAAAGATGCTTACTTAGTTTTTCAAAGATGTTCAAAACATCCTCCTGCTCCACAAAGCTCATTTCACAGTCTATTTGTGTGAATTCGGGCTGTCTATCCGCACGAAGATCTTCATCCCTAAAGCATTTGACGATCTGAAAATATCGATCAAAACCGGCCACCATCAACAATTGCTTGAAAGTTTGAGGAGACTGTGGCAGGGCATAAAACTCTCCGGGGTTCATTCTTGAGGGAACGACAAAGTCTCGTGCGCCTTCCGGAGTTGACTTTATTAGGACAGGAGTCTCTACTTCCATAAAGTTGAGATTGTCCAAGAAACTTCTGATCTGAATAGCCATTCTATGGCGAAGCTCAAGATTCTTTCGGACAACTTCTCGACGAAGATCAAGGTACCTATACTTCATCCTGAGTTCATCACCACCATCCGTGTTGGTCTCTATGGTAAAGGGGGGAGTGAGGGATTTGTTTAGGATCGTCAACTCTGATACTTCGACCTCAATCTCACCGGTAGTCAGTGTGAAGTTCTTGGCGGAACGTTCAACCACTTTTCCCGTAACCATAATTACGTATTCACGACCGATATGACCGGCAGTTTCAACGAGATCGGGATTACTTTCTGAACTAAACGTCAGCTGGGTCACCCCATACCTATCCCGAAGGTCTATAAAGACCATCCCGCCTAGCTTTCTGTTTTTCTGAACCCATCCGGCCAGGGTTACTTGCTGTCCGACATTGTCAATGCGTAGCTCACCGCACGTATTTGTTCTGTACATACTACTTAATTGTTCGAGTTATTTTGCATTAGCCGGTGTTTTGAACAAACGCACCAGCGTTATTTTATTTTCCGTTGCTCGGAGTATTTTGGCTTTGAAACCATGGGAAAGCGTAATCACCGCACCACGTTCCGGAATCCCTTGATAAGTATTGAGGATATACCCAGCCAAGGTCTTGTACTCATCACTCTCCGGAATATGGAGGTCAAATGTTTCGTTCAAAATATCAACCTCTGCTCTTCCTGAGATCAAGTACTCATCATCATTATCCTTGCGCATGATAACCTTGTTATTGTCATGCTCATCCTCTATTTCACCAAAAATCTCCTCCACCACATCCTCCAATGTCACTATACCAGCCGTACCTCCGAGCTCATCTACAACTATTGCAATATTTCTCTTTTTTTGCAAAAGCTTTTTCATGGCCTTTTCCACCGGCAAAGACTCAGGAATATAGATTGTTTGTTTTATATGTGAGCGCCAATCCGTACCGTCTTGATGGCATTTGAACATCTCAATACTGTGGATATAACCTATAATATCATCAATCGTGTCACGATACACCAGTATCTTGGAGAAGCCTGTCCTGTCAAAAAGCTGAATCAACTCCCCGATGTCATCTTTCTCCTCTATGGCGGCAATTTCATTTCTGGGGATCAAGCAGTCTCTTACTTTAAGATCAGAAAACTCAAGTGCATTCTGAAGTAGTCTAGCTTCCGATGCCACAGTTTCTTCTGGAGTCGCATTTGCTTCTATATAGTAGTCTAGATCTATCTTGCTAAGTGGCACAACACCGTTATCAGTGTTTTTTACGCCGAAAACTCTGAGCAGTATGGCCGTAACGCCACTTGCAATCAAAGTAATAGGCAAAAGCAACCAATACAAAAAAAATAACGGAATGGATGAAAAGCGGAGTTGAGCATTTGGACTCATTTTGGCAAGTGCCTTGGGGCAATACTCGCCAAGAACAATAATGATGGCAGTCGACACTAACGTCTGAACTAGAACTATTATGAGATCCTCCCCCCCTAGCAGTGTTCGCAAAGGTTTTTCCAACACCTTTGCCACAAGCATACCATAAATAACATTTACGATATTGTTTCCGACCAGAATAGTAGTGATATATTTCCCTGATCGATTGTAAAAAAAATCTTGGATCTGGGGGATCAGTTTACCTTTGGCCTTGTCCAACTCCACCTTAAGCCGATCTGCAGATAAAAACGCAATCTCACTTGAGCTAAAGAAAGCGGACAGAAGTAACGTCAGAAGAATAAAAACGTAAATCATTCGTCTTCTATTTTTCAGTGTGATTGATCACCCTACCCTTTACGGCTACATCCTTGACCACCGTATCAGGTACATTTTGTTTCTGAGGTGGATTTTTCTTCTCCCACTCATCTGTGGCAACACTATCAACACGTGCTACAGGCTTATCCTCAACATCCAAGTGGCCACTAGACGAATAAAGCTCGTATCGGGTCATACTTTGATTACTCTTGAACCCATACTTACTCGTCAAAAACTCACCGCCCGGTCGTTCAATACGTACCGAGTCGTGTGAATACACATCCTCATCCTTTTCATCCCAAAACAAGGTCTTCGCAAAAAAACGTTGTCCCTCTCTGTTGAGTAGTTTCACGTTTCCTTTGAGTTCCCATAGGTTTTTATCTTGGTAATAATATGCTGTGTCTGCTTGAATTGATGCCTCAATATTGAATAGTGTATCAAACTGCTCTACATACAGTCCTTCAGGAAAATACCATTTGCTCTCAGGAGCATCAAATGTGTACCAAACTTTGGTTTGAAGTTTGTATTTAGTAATACCACTATCAGAAATCAACGTATATACATTTTCCGTCATAGTCGTGAATGCGAGGGTGTCAGTTCCTCCATCAAGGAGGTCACTCCGCTTGGGACCACATGCAGTAACACTCACCAAAAAGTAAACAAAGAAGCATGCACACCACCATAGGCTGGGGTGTACAAGCTTCTTTGTTCTGGAGTCAAACTTTATGACCGATCGGCCGTCTTCCAAAGTATTGATTTACTTTGTTCTTATCGTGGTTGTTTCTCCGATCCAACCTCCTACCGTAAAAGAGTCACCTGCATTCAGGTCGGGGTGCATGAAGACATCTTCCTTGGATGGATAGTGCTGGCTATATTGCCCTATCAGACGGTTCGCTTCAGCAGTGATAGAAGAGTCCATAGCTTTCGCTTGTGTTGCCTTATCAACAACCAAACAGTACACTATGCGTTGACGAATCGGATCATCAGGATAAATATTTCGAGCGCTGGACGCATACATTGATGCAATGAGAAGCATTGGCGCGCCAAATCCCTTTTTGTTACTCATTGCCGAATTGGCATACGTACGTGCTTGTGCAAACTGTCCACGATCATAACACATCACCGCCAACATGTAGTACACTTCGCCTTTCTCATTGCTGTCATCACTCATTGAGACAGCTTCTTTGAAAAACTTCTCTGCACGATCATACTGTTTGTCACGATAGGCCTTGGTAGCAATACCTAGTGCAGCCTTGGCACTTGGCTCAATGTTGTACAAGTGTTCCGATGCCGCAAAATAGATTGGACTCTCGGTACAGCGGACACTCTGAAGTAGAGCTACTATTGTGGACAAAAACTCCTTGTCGCCTTTTTTCTCCTCTATCTGAGGGGCATAAATACGCTCCATTGTCTTGCAATCTGCAGCACCACTTGCAGCAAAAGCCGACTCTCCGGATTCCTTGAACTGCTCGTAATACTCAACCTTGGATTCATCTCCCTCAGCCTTTGCCAAGGCTATCTCATCTGCATAATAACCATCAACCATGAAATGATCCTTCACATACTGCTCTTTGTGGGATGGATCATGCGACATCTTTACTAGCGACGAATACAGATAATAATATAGTGCCAAGGGATCCGTTTTGGCTTTTTTCTCCGCAACAATAGGCTTTAGCTGATCATATATCATACCATAGTCTACTGCATCTCCGAAGTAGTTGATATAATCCGCTATTTTACTTCCCATGACATAGTCCACCCCATACTCCGGATCATTTCCAAAATACTTCAAGCGGGTATCATACATTTGCATCAGTTCTTTTTTGAACTGCTCCTTCTTCTCAGGGGTTTCTGCGTTTTCAATGTTCTTCTTCAGAATATCAGCACCAATTATATAAGTGTCCTTTGAGGCGGCGGGGCAGTTGTCAAAGACCTTTTTCCAAAAAGTGTAGGCATCAGCGTAGCTACCACTTTTGGCATAAGTCTTGTAGAACGTAATATTTCTCACGCAGTCAATGCTGTCTTTTCCGACACCATATGGCGTGTTACTTTGCACCCCTGTCTGAGCATAAGAGACTATCCCCACTACAGAGGCAGCAACAGAAAGTAAAAGCTTCTTTTTCATATCGTCTTGTTTAATTTATTACTTAACGTCAGAAGTCTGTGCAATCCGTCCTTACATTATGGATTCAGTCTTTTGACGTGTGGTTCTATATTTTGTTTAGTAAATTCTCAACTCTCTGAACCAAGTCTCATTAAAGGTAATTCCTAGGGTTAACTTGATTACGTCCAATGTGATGCCAGTTCTTTTTTTCTCGCCAAAGGTTCGATCATAGTTTAGTGAAAGGTTGAGCACAGAGGGGCGCTCTGTCCCAAAAAAGTTCACCGGCAACCCCATCCCCAAGGAAGCACCGATCGTATGAGTTTGTCCAACAGGAGAGAACTTCAGGTACGATCCTGAGTAAGACATACCCAACCTATACTTTATCACCTCGCTATACTTGCGAGAAAAAACATTCGGCAAATACTCAAAGCCAAGGCCTGCACTGTACGAGTCTTCAAAAGTCACCCCGTCGTTGCCAAATACGCTTGGTACCCTTCCCCATCCTGAGTAAGCGACATCCAGACCAAGCACATACTTATTGGGCCTAGTCCACGAAAAACCGACCGCCACTTCGTTTGGCAATCGAGTATTCATACGCTCCACTTTTGTCTCAATCTTAGGCCGCAAAGGGTCTCCTGCATTTTCATTACTTTGCACGGTGATGGTTGGCCTCAATGGCATTGTTGGACTATATGTAGCCCCGACAATCAAGAAATCCTTTGTTTCAGTATCCAATGGTTGCAAATACTGCATGCCCAAGTCAACCCCAAAATCTCTTAAACGAATCACATTCGTCATAATAGATTGAGACATATTGGTCGAATTGGGTGTCGTAGCGACCGTATGCGACAAGTGCCCAAAGAGGTAATTCACATTGGCCCCAATATAAAATCGATCAAAGACTCTTCCTGCCAATCCTAAGTATGCTTTTTGGATCGCACCCTTACCGGTGAATGTCTGGGTCAGAACAGCCTTATCCTCTTTTCCAATGGATGAAGTGGATACAAGGCCATAGCCGGAAAACGAAAAAGGCTTGACTCCAAAACTTAGTCCCAAAAGATTCCGATAAACCGGGAATTGTATTGCCACATATTCCAGCCCTCCTAGAAAGGCATTTCTGGAATGTTGGACATCTTGGAAACGCCCCATATTTACCGAAACACCAACATCCATAAGAAAAGAGAGCGAGTCAGTACCTGCATATGCGGCAGGATTCTTGAGGTTAATAACTTGAGAGTCATTCAGCCCGACTCCTACTCCCCCCATACCCTGCCATGCGACAGCTACCGGTCCCTTTAGGGTCCCATAAGCCATACGAGACAATGGATTGGATTGCACATCCTGAGCCTCCAGAGTCGTTATGGCAATGGATGATAGCAGAAGCAAAACAGTAAAAAACTGCATCCTATAGCCCAATCGATTTTTCTCAGTGTGGTGTGTATGCATTTCGTAGTGCCAGTATCTCATTGTCTTAGTTCTTAAACCTTCAAACGTCAACAGGTAAAAACACCCTATTTCGGACGCCATGCAAATATATCTTTTTTCCCCATACAACAAGTAAAGGTAGGCAAACCCATCAAGCCTCTCCCTGATGTCATTGCCACGCATTTGCATGCGTAAAGATACTAAACTTTCCCTTCACTCATAGAGTTTAGGCCAGCCATATTGGAGATAAGCATTCAAAATAACATTAGTGCAATCACGTATACCAAGGCCTAGGAAAACTTCTTTCGATATAGTTCATCCTTTAGAGCGCTGGATGACAACCATGTTTGCCCTGCGCCACACACTTTCGGGCACACTTCACAACACATTGACCAACAAGAGTATACGACCATTTCAAGTTTAGACGGATAGTGGAAAAATATTTCACGGATAGAAACGTTCGGTTTCACGGATAGAAGCAATCTGTTTCACGGATAGAAGAATTATAAAAGTAAGGAGTAAGAAAAAAACGGAATCGGACATGTGGCTTAATACCACAATACAATATGAGCAGATATCTAAACAGTCCGTGACCCGTCTACACTATTGGGAAGAAAACCGAATACACCGGAGGCATGAGACACTCAATCAGAGAAATAAATCCGACAATTAGGGTAAGAAAAGAAAATTCATTAACTTTGCGGTCCCAGCTAGAGCTTACTAGCTAAACAAGAATAACAGATCAAGTAAGGCGACAATGCTACGGAGGTGGCAAGCTTTATATTGAGAACCTATAAGTTTTGAATAAAATGACTAAAGCAGAACTGGTAAACGAGATTTACAAACGCACCGGAATTGAAAAAACACTTGTACTCCAGACCGTTGAGACGTGCATGGATGTCATAAAAGATACTATGGCATCACATGAAAATGTATATCTACGAGGGTTTGGAAGCTTTGTCGTAAAGCAAAGGGCACCAAAGACCGCACGGAACATTACGGAAAATGTGACCATACAGATTCCTGCCAGAAAGGTACCTACATTCAAGCCATCAAAGACCTTTACTGAAGCTGTAGATAAATAACAACCATCTGTCGTCAGACTCCTTATTTGTTATAGGTGCTCTCCCTCAGAAGACTAACTAATTATAAATACTAACATATAATCGAGTAAATATGCCAAGCGGAAAGAAAAGAAAGAGACATAAGATGTCTACGCACAAGCGGAAGAAAAGACTTCGTAAGAATCGTCACAAGAAAAAGAAGTAACCACCGCTCACTAATGATTATGTAAATGAGCGGTTTGGTGGCACACACACCTATAGATTTAGCCTATAGGTATGATGTTACAAAAGCATTGATTGTCGCTCATTTCACTGAAAATAGCCTTGGTTGATTTAGGACTCTGCTTATGGGGAGTCGTAATACGACCGGGGCTACTATTCTTTAACAACCCTTTATTTTAAGTACAACTCGCGTGAAAAGTGAACTGATCATAGACGTTCGTCCCAAGGAAGTATCTATAGCAGTCCTTGAGGATCGGCGCCTAGTGGAGCTACAGAGAGAGAAGCGAAACATATCTTTCTCTGTTGGGGACATCTACCTAGGCACCGTTAAGAAAGTCATGCCGGGACTCAACGCTGCATTTGTAGATATTGGTCATACCAAAGAGGCATTTCTCCACTATCGAGACTTGGGCAGCAGTTTCCTCACGGCACAATCATTCTTGGCGTCGCAAAGAAAATATGGGAAGAACTTTTCTCCAGAGCGGGTTAAACTAGAAAAACCGATTGACCGTGATGGGTCTATCGCAGATCGACTCAAACAAGGCGATGAGGTTATTGTCCAAATAACAAAAGAGGCCATTTCCACAAAGGGGCCACGATTGTCATCCGAACTATCATTTGCCGGTCGTTATTTGGTTCTTATACCCTATTCCGACAAGGTTTCTGTATCACAGAAAATCCGCAACAACGAGGAGCGCAACAGGCTAAAGCAACTAATACTCAGCATAAAGCCTCAAAATGTTTCCGTTATTGTCAGGACCTCGGCAGAAGGAGTGAAGGTTGCAGAGCTAGACCACGAATTACGAACCCTGGTCAAGAGGTGGCAGAAAGCTATTGATAACCTCAATAACATTCCCTCTCCATCAAATGCAGGTAAGCGTGGAGGCAACAAAAAGCTAGCCGATGAAAAAAGGCTAATCCATGAAGAATCTAGCCGAACTCTAAGTATCCTCAGAGACACCTACAACTCTGGCTTCAAAGACATATGGATCAACGACAAAGAGCTGGTTTCCGAAGTAACAGAGTACATTGAGTTGATTGACCCCGGCAAGGGAAATATCGTCAAATTTTACGATGACTCACAAAAGCCGATATTTGATCACTTTAATATTTCAAAGCAGATCAAGCACCTTTTTGGCACATCGGTAACCTACAAGCAGGGTGCATACCTCATCATTGAGCAAACCGAGGCCATGCATGTCATCGACGTAAACAGTGGAAACAGAGCCAGAGGATCAAAGCAACAAGAAGACACAGCCATAGACGTCAACCTCTCCGCTGCCGAAGAGATCGCACGCCAACTCAGGCTAAGAGACCTTGGTGGCATAATCGTGATCGACTTTATTGACATGAATTTGGCGGCCAACAGGCAGAAACTCTTTGAGTACATGAATGAGTGCATGAAGAATGATCGTGCCAAGCACACCATTCTTCCACTTACGAAGTTTGGTCTCATGCAGATTACCCGCCAGCGCGTGCGACAAGCGATGCGCATCGAAACAGAGGAGACCTGCCCCACTTGTCTCGGAACAGGCAAGGTACAGCCTTCCATTTTCTTTGTGGATACGCTAGAGCAACACATCAAGACGCTTACCGAGCAAAATATTCGTAAGTTTAAGCTACACGTCCATCCATATGTCGCTGCCTATATTTGTGCTCGAAAAGGAGGCATCCTTGGTATCGCCGGTCGTTCTATTCTCACAAACTGGAAGAGCGCATATACGAAGGGTATATCGGTCCAAGCTGACCAATCACTCGGACTACTTGACTTTGAGTTTTACGACAACGACAACAACGAATTGTCCCATATACTTGAAGATGCGACTGACAGCAGAGAAAAAGAAGAAGAGCTTGATGATTTGGACCAATAACTTTCTAGTTTAACTCATCTCACTTGTGGAGATGACGACAACCCTATGAAGAGCTTGAGGTGCTATGCGCCTCAAGCTCCTTTTTGTCACCATGAGTTGTGAGCATCATGATGTAGAGTATTGGCAAACTGAATTCAAGGAAATAGGTACCTTTGTGGTACGTACCTTGCGAAAGTAAGAGACAAAATTACGCAAATAACTATACCACTAAATATTTTTATGAGTAAAGGCTTGAAAAGAGTGCTTCAGATTCTTTGGGCCACATTCGGTCTTGGAGTACTTGCAACACTAGCTGTTTTTCTGCTGATTTCGACAGGTGTAATTGGCTATATGCCACCTATTGAAGACCTCCAGAACCCTATTGACAAATATGCATCGCAATTAATCTCCGAGGACAACGTAACTCTCGGAACTTTTGCGAGAGCCAATAATAATCGGCTATATGTAACCTACGACCAGCTTTCCCCAAAACTTGTCCAAGCATTGATTGCAACAGAGGACAAGCGATTTATTGATCACTCAGGCATTGACGTCCGTGGTGTCTATAGAGCATTGTTCAAAACGGTTGTTTTGGGAGATAAAAGCTCTGGAGGAGGAAGTACTATTACTCAACAACTAGCGAAACAACTCTATTCTCCAAAAGCGAATAGCATATGGGAACGAGCCTTACAAAAGCCGATAGAATGGGTTATTGCCACTAAGCTGGAGCGTTTTTATACGAAAGAAGAGATCATCACTCTTTATCTCAACCAATTTGACTTTCTCTACCAAGCTGTTGGAATAGAATCTGCGGCTCTTACCTACTTTAGTAGTACTCCAAAAGAATTGAAGACAGAGGATGCTGCGCTGCTCGTTGGCATGGCCAAAAACCCCTCTCTGTACAACCCCAAGCGATTTCCTGAGCGATCACGTGATCGTCGCAACGTCGTTCTGGACCTGATGGCCGACCAACACTACCTTACTAGGTCAGAAGCGGATAGTCTCAAGAGTCTGCCAGTAACACTAAAATTCAATAGGCAAAGCCATAGAGACGGATTAGCACCATACTTCCGAGAGTATATCAGGACTATTATGATGGCAGAAAAGCCTCGGAAGTCAGACTACAGAGGTTGGCAGATCGAGGACTACAAGCGTGATTTGTATGAGTGGGAAAACAATCCGCTCTACGGATGGTGTCATAAAAACAAAAAAAACAACGGGGAATTCTACGACATTTACACAGACGGTCTCAAAATCTATACGACTATCAACGCTCGCATGCAAGCTCATGCAGAGGACGCAATGGCAGAACACTTGGGCGGATATCTGCAACCTGCTTTTGACCGGGAAAAGAAGGGTCGCAAGTATGCACCGTTTTCAAGTAAAATCACATTGGAAGAACGTAGTGAGCTAATAGAACGATCTATCAAGCTTAGTGACCGGTACCGTACGATGCGAGAATCCGGAGCATCAGAGCTGGAAATTGCCAAAAGTTTTGACACTCCAGTAGAGATGACTGTCTTCACCTATGGGAAAAATGGAGAGAAGTTGCAAAAGGACACACTGATGACACCAAAAGACTCTATCCTGTACCACAAATCCTTCCTGCGTTCGGGATTTATGGCCATGGATGTGCAAACTGGAGAAGTCCGAGCATATGTGGGCGGTGTAGACTACAAAACGTTTCAGTACGACATGGTGACCCAAGGTCGTCGACAAGTCGGTTCTGTCATGAAGCCCTATTTATATGCCATGGCAATGAACGAAGGGTTCACACCTTGTGACCAAGTCATGCATGTACAGCCACATATACGGACCGAGTCCGGAAGCATTTGGACCCCCCGTAATGCGGGAGCAAAACGTGTGGGAGAGATGGTAACCATTGAGTGGGGGTTACAAAACTCCAGTAACTGGGTGACGGCATGGCTGATGAGTCAGATGTCGCCATATGCATTTGTAGATCTTCTCCATAGCTTCGGGATTACTGGTGAAATGGATCCTGTAATGTCCATATGCCTAGGAACTCATGACATCTCTGTCAAAGAAATGGTTTCCGGATTTTCTACATTTGCAACAGCCGGTATTCGTGCAGAGCCAATCTATGTAACCCATATTGAAGATCAGTATGGAAATGTGGTTGCCGAGTTTACTGGCAGACATATAGAAGTATTACCTGCAGAGGCGAGCTACAAGACTTTGCACATGCTTCGGAGTGTACTCAATGGAGGTACTGGTAGCCGAATGCGATTCCGGTACAATATAACCACAGATATGGGAGGAAAAACTGGAACCACCCAAAATCAATCTGATGGATGGTTTATGTGCTTCACCCCCAGACTATCAACAGGATGCTGGGTCGGAGGTGAAGATCGATCAATCCATTTTGACGGGATGGCCATGGGACAAGGAGCAAACACTGCCTTACCCATAGTGGCTAAATTTTTCCAAAAAGTATACAACGACAAAGAGCTCGAAAAACGTGCCAATTCACTTGGGATAGGCAAAGATCTAAAGTTCGGAATACCTCCTGAATATCAAGACCCCTGCAAGCAATCCGCTGGAGAACACAATGACCATCTTCCCGTACAACAAGGAATTGATGACCTATTTAATTAGTTTATACCCTAACCTCTGCTTTTTGGGATACACCACACTTGGTAGAACTTAAGTCAGAGCAAAGAAAGGGTAAGCTAATTTGTCCTACGTCGGATAAAATTTTCATCACCATGTCTACAGTAACATTGGCAATGAATAAAATTGAGGAGGATAGTATTGGTGAACTAAAACTAAGACAGGTATATGACAATATATCAGAGGACAATGCAAAATAATTAACTCGAAATCAATTGGCTAGCTCGTCATGAGCATTTGTCTCCCGCCATCATTCGCTACTCTCCTCAAAATCGTGTATCTTTGGTATAGAAGGAATATACAATAGCGACCTATTATATCTGCCACGGAACATGGGAAAATCCTCATCAATTCAAGAATACATAGATAAGCATAAAGAAGACTTTCTAGAAGAGCTTTTTAAGCTCATTCGGATACCGTCTGTCAGTTCACAGCCAGAACATGCCGCTGATATGCAGCACTGTGCAGAGTTATGGGCTGATCTATTGTTGAAAAGCGGAATGTCCTACTCCAGGATAATTCCGACAGCCGGCAACCCTGTTGTTTTTGCGGAGAAGATTTATTCACTTGATGCACCGACTGTCCTCGTATATGGGCACTATGATGTGATGCCGGAAGATCCTGTGGACAAGTGGATTTCTCCTGCATTTGAACCAGAAGTCAGGAATGGACTCATATATGCTCGTGGTGCAGATGATGACAAAGGTCAGTCCATGGCTCAAGTCAAAGGGTTTGAAGTGGCTGATAAGCTTGGTCTTTTGAGGTGCAATGTCAAGGTTATATTAGAAGGAGAGGAAGAGATAGGCTCACCTAGTTTGGAAGCGTTTTGCCAAGAGCATCGAGATCTTTTGTCATGCGATGTTATATTGGTTAGTGACACCGCAATGGTTGCAAAAGACATCCCTTCTATCACCGTTGGATTAAGAGGTATTTGCTATTGGGAAATTAAGGTGCAAGGACCAAATCGAGATTTACACTCGGGTAAGTACGGTGGTGCCATTGCCAATCCACTCAATGTTCTCTGCTCGCTGATCAGCCAACTGACTGATTCCAAGGGAAAGATTACTATTCCTGAATTTTACGATGATATCATAGAGCTATCCGACAGAGAGAGAGAAATGATAAGCAAGGTGCCTTTTGATGAAGAAGGTTTCAAAGCAGACCTTGGCATTTCCGAAACATCTGGAGAACTCGACTATACAGTCACTGAACGACTGACTTGTCGCCCCACCCTAGATCTATGCGGTATTTTTGGGGGATACACCGGTGATGGAGCAAAAACCATCTTGCCATCGGAGGCCACCGCCAAGGTATCATGCAGACTAGTCACCAATCAGGACCACGTAAAAATAGAGCAAGATTTGGCAAAGTACATAAAAGATCTAGCGCCAAAAGGAGTGAAAGTAACGGTCCAAGCTCTACATGGTGGTAAGCCCTATTTGTGTCCTGTGACCCATCCAGCATATCAGGTGGCAGAAGAGGCCTACGCCGCCACATATGGAGTAAAGCCTATAGCTATGCGTAGTGGTGGAAGTATCCCAATCATCAGCACCTTTGAGAAAGTGCTGGGGGTGAAAAGTATCCTTATGGGCTTTGGCCTCAATAGTGATGACATACACTCCCCGAACGAAAACTTTCCTCTAGACAATTTTTATAACGGCATTAGGACTGTTGCTGAGTTTTATGTGAGATATGGACATGGTGAACAATCAAAATAAAATCTTCATCAAAGACGTACGACTTCCAGATGACAGGATCGGAAGTATACTTATAGAGGGTAATACAATTACACACGTTGGGAAGGTGCCAAAGAAGTCAACAGAGGGTGCCTTGACTCTGGATGGAACAGACAAAGCTGCTATACCAGGACTGGCAAATACCCATACTCATGCTGCCATGACCTACTTCAGAGGGTATGGTGATGATCTAGACTTGATGGATTGGCTGAACAATATGATTTGGCCTGTGGAGGCTCATCTCACCCCTGAAGACGTATACTGGGGGGCAAAAATGGCCTGCGTGGAGATGATCAAAACAGGGACAACTGCTTTTCTGGATATGTACACCTATCCAGAAGCGACCGCTCAAGCCGTAGAGGAAAGTGGTATGCGTGCAGTGCTCTCGTACACTATGTTTGACCGAGGAAATGAACAAAGAGCTAAAATAGATCGGGACAACTTAAGCCACTACTACGAACTATTTCAAGGCTTTTCGGATCGAGTGCAATTTTCGGTAGGGCCACATGCCATATACACTGTGTCTGGAAAACAGCTGCAGTATGCACATCAGTTTGCCGCTGAACACGATCTTTTGGTTCACCTCCACCTAAGTGAGACATACACGGAGTGGAAAGACGCTTGCCGTCTATATGGCACCACTCCTGTTCGATATCTGAATAAACTTGGAATTTTATCACCAAGATTGGTGTTGGCTCACTCACTATGGATGGATAGTGAAGAGTTACAAATGCTTGCAGACAACGGCTGTAGCACTGTCCACAACCCAGCCTCCAACATGAAACTTGCGAGTGGGTTCAGGTTTAGGTACAACGAAATGCGCCAACGAGGGATCAAGGTAGGGATTGGTACAGATGGATGCTCTAGCTCCAATACATTAGATATGACCACAGCCATGAGGTTAGCCTCACTCCTTGCAAAAGCTTGGGAAGGAGATCCGAAAGTAGCATCAGCCCAGCAGATTTTTGACAGTGCCACAAAAAGTGGATACGAAATCTTGAGAATTAATGGTGGTGAAATAGCTGTAGGAAAAGTGGCAGACTTATGCCTAGTAGATTTGTCGGTACCCGAAATGACCCCGACTCACAACCTAACATCCAACATGGTCTATTCGGCCAGTGGTAGCTTTGTGAATACAACCATTGTTGATGGCACGATACTGATGCACGATCGAGTGGTGGAGAATGAGCAGGAGATAAGGAGTCAGTTCATGAAACATTGTCACAATCTTTTTGAAAGAAGTAAAAAATAAACCTATCATAAAAACAAGGAATCAAGACACCATGATGAAATATAGTGAATACAAGGAGGCGGCAGACTACCTACGCCAATATGTTCCGCAAGGGACAAAGTGTGCTATTACCCTTGGCAGTGGACTAGGAGCTCTGGCAGACAGGATTGAGGCAAAACAGATAATTCCCTATGGAGACATTCCCAACTTCCCTATTTCCACAGCCATCGGGCACAAGGGAAATATGATAATCGGCACCCTAGATGGTTCACCTGTCATCGCCATGCAAGGTCGTTTTCACTACTACGAGGGCTACGGGATGGATAAAGTGACCTTTCATGTCCGTGCCTTTAAGCTACTCGGTATTGAAACACTATTCGTATCCAATGCTGCTGGCGGTCTTGATCGCAAGTTTAGAGTCGGCGATCTAATGATTATCAATGATCATATCAACCTTTTGCCCAATCCTCTGATCGGTCCAAATGTTGATGAATTTGGAGTTCGCTTTCCGGATATGACTCGTCCATATGATGGGAAATTGATAGAAACCGCAAAAAAAATAGCGGCTAGTAAGGGAATAGCCCTACAAGAAGGAGTATACATTGGATGGACTGGTCCCTCATACGAGACACCAGCAGAATGCCGATTTTTGGAAACAATCGGGGGAAATGCCATCGGGATGAGTACGGTACCAGAAGTAATTGTGGCTAGGCATGCAGGAATAAGAGTCTTTGGAATGTCCGTTATTACCAACGAATGCTTTACGACAGCCGAAGGATATGAAAACGATGGAGACGATGTAATCAAGCAAGCCAATGCGGCATCGGAGCGTATGAGTAGCTTGTTTTCCGAACTCATCAAAACATTGTATTGAACGAACCAATCGTTTTGAAATAAGCCATTTGTTATTCTCTTAGTTTTCATTATTTTTGCACGCCGTGTAGTTTTGAGTAGCATACCCAAACGGGGCATATCAATATTTTACACAACCCAAAATAAGCGATTGAGATATGTACTGGACACTTGAATTAGCCTCCAAGCTGGATGACGCACCATGGCCAGCCACCAAGGACGAACTTATTGACTATGCACAAAGAACTTGTGCTCCTATGGAAGTTATTGAAAACCTACAGGAAATAGAGGATGAGGGCGAGACCTATGACTCCATAGAAGAGATATGGCCTGACTACCCAAGCAAAGAAGATTTTTTCTTTAACGAAGAGGAGTACTAAAACTCTGATTAGCTAGCAAACACAAATGCGCAACTTCACCTTCCAAAACCCTACCCGACTAATATTTGGTAAAGGAAGTCTCTCAGAGCTTCGTAGACAAATACCTAATGGAGCTCGGATTCTCCTCACGTTTGGTGGGGGCAGTGTCATCCGTAACGGGATACTGCAACAGGTGAAAGATTGTCTAGGCGGATTAGTTATTTTTGAATTTGGAGGAATAGAATCCAACCCTGATTGCTCAACCATTGACCGAGCGATTGCCTATGGGCGAGAGTGTGGTTGCACATTCTTAATTGCAGTGGGTGGAGGATCAGTGCTTGATGCGACCAAACTGATAGCAGCGGGGATCAAGACTCCTAGTTTGTCTGGATGGGAGATCGTAAAACAGAAACGATACACGGACATACTCCCATATGGAACGGTGCTGACCGTTCCCGCCACCGGATCTGAGATGAATAGAGGAGCGGTAATATCCAATAGAGCGAAAAAAGAAAAATTCTCATTTTACAGCGAATTCCCTCGTTTTTCCATATTGGATCCAACTTTTACTTACACTCTATCCGATCATCAGGTTGCCTGTGGTATTGCTGATACTTTCGTGCATATTCTTGAGCAGTACCTTACCTACCCTGGACAAAGCGGTGTCATGGATCGCCTATCCGAAGGCTTGCTCATGAATATCTTAGACTTTGCTCCTTTAAGGCTCAAGTCACCTGAGGACTATGACGTAGCTTGTGAGTATATGCTTTCGGCTACTGTTGGGCTAAATGGTTTTTTGTCAATGGGGGTTGATCAAGATTGGTCCACACATGCTATAGGTCATGAGCTGACCGCACTTACCGAAACTACCCATGGAGCTTCCTTAGCCATGATCCTTCCAGCACTCATTCAGGTGATGAGACCTGAAAAAGAGAGGAAGGTACTGCAACTCGGATCTCGCGTTTTTGGACTAATTACTCCGAAATTTGAAGAGGTTGTCAATTGCATCAAAGATTTCTTTCACAGTTTGGGGCTATTCGCATCAATAAAAGAGGCCAAAATCAGTCCTATCATCATTGAAGAAATTGAGCAACGTTTTTATGATAGAGGTTATGCCTTAGGAGAAAACGGGATTGTTACTCCTGAAAAGATCAGTAGGGTACTTCGGATATCTTCAGGATTATGACCTATAAAAATCTCTATATATTCTTGTCCGTTGTGGGACTGTGTATTCTCCTCTTAGGACGCTGTACACCACCTACTAACATAGGAGGCTTGACAGCGAACATTACAGAACACGTAGCCTCACAGGATGGAGACACTCTGAAGGTCATTATCACATCTAATGAGGACTGGAAGGCCACGACAAACGACAGTTGGTTGCAACCAAATATGGATCAGGGTATAGCCAATGGTCGAGTGAAACTGACAATAAAAGTGCAACCCAACCTGACCAATAAAGACAGAGTCGGGACGGTAAGTATTGCGACCTCATCTAGCTCAATCTCTATTAAAGTGACTCAACTACATGGAGATGTTGATGCCGAAAGGTATCAGTATAATATTCCGGTAATCTTTCATGTCTTATACAACAAAGAGTATGAGAAAGAATTGGTTGCAGACAACAAGCCAGCGGAGGGGCTGGAGTACTTTCCCCTCAATAGTAGCACGCTCCAGGAAATCATAGAGGAAGTGAACAAGATCTATGAGGGGATGCCTAAGGAACCACAAGATTGGGGATTTTTCAGGCATGCAGCATATGGTCACCGCCCCTTCCTTAACCTCAATGTGAAATTTAGCTTGGCCACAAAGGACCCAAGCGGGAAAACCCTTAATCCAATTGGTATAGTTAGGCACGAAATCAATGAACGTGAGGTAGATCCCATACTTGTCATGAATGACAAAAAGGGAGGAGTATACCATACCATGAGCTATCCGGTGACCGACTATGTCAATGTCTTTATTTTCCCATTTGCGACAAAGGGTGACAGCAATTACGTCACATTGGGGATAGCCCATCTTCCATACGGAACTACAAACAATCAGATTGCAGGGCTCAAGAACTTTGATAAAAGGGTAAGTAAGTTTGATAGTTACAATCATTGTGCCGTCATCAATGCCAAGGTATTTGAACCGCTGATGCAACGTCGCCTGCCCTTGCAATCAAGAGCTCCCATACAGACGATTGCGCATGAGCTAGGACACATCGTCGGACTATTCCATATTTTTTCAGAAAAGAAAGATGATAGTGGGGTACTAACAAACAATGAGCAAAACACCTGTGAAGACACGGACTACTGTAGTGATACTCCTAGCTACAATCGTTACAAGTACGAAGAAAACAACAAGATCATCATCCGAAGTGGTATAGGGGCACTCAACCGAGAACAAATATCGGGGTTGCTCAATCGTTTTACTTGTGCTCAGCAAAACATACTCTCAACAAATGTCATGGACTATGACTGGACTTACGGTGATCGCTTTGAGCTCCAACAAAAAGAACGTGTGCGCCAGGTGCTATACTACAGCATGTGTATCCCCGGGCTAAAACTAGCCGATCCTCCCCACGCTACAAGGTCGGATATGGAGCCGACTCCTGTTGTGTCCACTTGTCGTTCTACAATCTTAAAATGAAAACTCATAGACGATCACAATTCATCAAGTACCTGGCATCACGCGAATACGCACTCCTTTTGCTTATTATTGGGGCTGTCAACTTGATTCCCTTGGTATTTGTTACTGACGTTGAGCCAAAGTATGCAATAACGAATAGTATCAGCCCCTTGCTGGATGGCTGTAAAGCTTTTCTAGCCAGGTTGAACGACGGCATACTTACTTCGTCTTTGGCACTATTGCCATCCCTTGTTGCATACTTTCTTATTATCTTGAGAAGTTTTGCGTTCTTTAGGCAAAAGACCTCTATAGAGCGTGCTTTGCTTGGAGTATTTGTGATGCTTACTTTTGCAGGATTGCACAGCCATAGTCTATTTTTCGAAGGGAGTATTTTCCCTGTTGCATTTCTATTGTTATCACTTTATAGCATGTATTCTTGGATTGAAAAGGGTCACAACTCACTTCCTCCAATAACATCGGTGCTATGGGGATGTATGGCCACCTTATCTCACAGTCCGTGGATACTTTTGATTCCTATCTCCACTATTATACTATATATGTGGATACGAGGACAGCGTACATTGTTTATCCTCAGATCTACATTGTGCTATGCTGTGGCTACACTTTTGATAACAGCAATATGGTATTATTGGCAACTAGGGTCGTTATGCAACTATTACCTATTGCCTCAATGGACTTTATTTGGAAACCTACAATCAATTCTAATAGGACTGTTACCCTGGTGTGTTTTAGTTCTTTTTATTCCGTGGAAGCAAGCCCGTACTGCCAACCAAGAATTGCGAAAAACGCCCTACCACATTTTTGGAGCGGTAACGGCAGTAGTTTCACTGATGTTTGGCATCAACTCATCTGAAGAGTTCCAATTTTTAGCCCTTGTGGCGTATCCTTTTTTAGGGATGCTAGCGGCAGAGCTTCTTTTCTATTTGGCAAAAAGTAATCGCCCTCAATTGGTGTATTTTACTTGGCTACTAAATATCCTCGCTGCTTGCATTTGTTTAGGATTACTGCTAGCATTCATGGGGTTCGCAACATGCAGTGACCTTATTGGAGAGCAAGCAAAAACGCTAACCGTCATTCTGAATCAATATAATGGCATTACGGTTACGATGATGCTTTTGATATTTCTTGCTATGCTCACCACTGTTTATCAGTTGTATCGAAAAAGCTATAGCAAGCTGGCATACGCCAATATATTTTTAGTCTATATATGCCTGCTATGCATGGATTTGACCGTCACGTTGTATAGCTGTCTACCTACCAAGCCTCTAATAGACTTTTTTTCATTTCTGTAAAGTATGAAAAATTGGTGGAGTATTATACTACTCTCTTTCATGTTCTTTGGATGTGAAAGCACCCCACCAACCATAGGTACCCTAGTAGTCAATAGCGACCTCCCCTATACTGCGACTGGGACATTAAAGATTGGGCTAACCCTCAATCCCACCTCGGAGGGGCGTGACGTTTTGACTAAAAACATGATTGTCAATGGCTCATTTGATCTGGCCCCGACTCTCACAAATGGGAAATACGATCACACGGCAAAAACCGTCACAACGCCTAATGGGTATACGACTTTTTATCCTCTTCCTGATTATGTATATCCTTGGGTTTTATGTGGAGGAAAGGGTTTTATAAGGGTCGATACGAAATCTAATAAAACCAATAACCATTACTATACCATCACTATTGCTCAAAAAGACAGCATATCCTTTGCAACGCTGGAAAACAAGACTTATTTCAAAGTCAAAAAAGGTCAATCATTTAGATTCAAAGCCCATTTGCAAAGTGACAATTGCTCCCTTCGAGCTTGTCTTGTATCCCTATCCCCAACCCGTGTCATCAGCAATCTAACCAATATCACTCCATATAGCGACTGGAACGATTACCAGACCACTCTTACAGCACTAGAGGATCAAGACAGTGTTTGCCTCAGGATTCAGGCAATTCCATCAATGATAAGTATGGGGAATAGCTCTCATATCGAACCTAGTATTGATATTGATGACGTCTGGCTAGAACCAGAGAAGCGAATCTCATTGGACAAACTGCTAAAGCCTCTTTCTCCCTATTTCCTTAGATTTCCGGATGGTGCTACTGCGAATGGATTTTACCCTGGTACATACCCTCTTCACTTTCAAGGGAGTCACCCAGACTCCGTTCCTATATGGACCATACACGGGGCGGAATACACCGGAAGTTTTTCCGCTAGGGACTTCATCAATTTATCAAGAGCAATTTGTGCCCAACCCATCTTGGTTGAAAACATTGGGTTCACAGATCCCTCTGCAGCTCAGAGGATAGAGGATATAGCACTCGTAACTAAGCGAGCAGAGTACTTCAAGCACATTTTCCAAGTCGCTCAATACGACTCTCTCCTTCTACAACTCGGCTATAATATGCCTGCGGTAGAGTATCAAAAGCGCTTTACGGCAATTGAGAAATCTTTTATAGAAGACACGCTTCGTACAAACTTTATTTCAGGAACATGGTTGACCAATGATAAACAGCCGTATAGTGATTACATCTGTGACTTTGCTCTTCCTGTGCTCCTCAGTCCCGATTTTTCATCCCTTCTGCCCCCTGATGCGCTCCAATTATTTTCGCAATCACAGCCATTTATGCTAGGTGAAGTTCACTTTGCCTCTTCATTGACACTAGACCATTATATTCCTCCACTAACACTTCGGACAGCATTTCTTATCCAAGCAGAAAATTATGCTCATCTTATTAGGGGAATTGCTCTCTATCCCCTAATTTCTCCGAACATGGAAGATATGCCTATTCTCTTGCTGGAGGGTGGAGACTACCGTCCAACACCGCTGTACGACTACCTCTATCACTATGGAGAATATAGCGGAGAGATCCTAAGGAGAATTGAGAAAGACTCCAACGATGATAATGGTCTATATACCTCGCTTACCTCCAACAGTGACAACTCAATCTTTTTTTTAAAGCTCACAAATACAACTCGTCATCCCCTCCCTTATACCATACAGATGAAAGGTAAGGACTTTCGGCCAACAAAGTATAAGGCATTGCGGTTCAGACCAGAAAGTCCGACGACAGTTGGTGATCCTCGTCTAATGAACCAGTTTCTAACTGTTGAAGAAAAAGGGAAAGTAAAAAAGAAGCGACTCTTTCTTTCGATCCAACCATTTGAATCTGTTCTACTAAAAATGTACTCCGGTGAATAACTACGACAGATGCACAAATAACCGAAAGTGCTGCCGTCAGAAAAAAGAAGCAATGATGCCGTCAGATAGATCTATCCCGGACTGTGTCAACCGAAACTGTTCGTTTTGGACAACCTCTACATATTTTTCCTCTACCAACCTTCTCAGAATACCCAGGGTATGTGAATAGTATTCGGTGCCAAAACGCTCATTGATCTCCACAACATCAATACCATCAGAGGTTCGAAGGCGTGTCAGTATATATTCTTCGTACGCCAATCTCGGCGTGATCTTCTCATACGAACGCTCCAAAAAATGCGCCCCGGAGAGCAGTTGGCTACAATAAAGATTCAAGTCCGAGGGGTTCCATGACCTCCAAGGGTGCACATAGCTATGAGCCGAAGGGCCAAACCCCAAATATGGCACCCCTGCCCAGTAGCTTGAATTATGCAACGAGCGATATCCAAGCAAAGCAAAGTTGCTGATCTCATAGTGCTCATAGCCATGGCGTGTCAACATCTCGTGGACAAGATGACTCATCTCCAAGCTTAGCTCTTCATCGACTTCCTGCACTTTTCCTTCAAGCAAGTCTTTCCACAAAGGCGTTCCTTCTTCATAAATAAGATGGTAGGCCGATATATGTTCCGGCCTCAATGAGAGAGCCACCGACAAGTCATGAGCTAGTGTATCTATAGATGTTCCGGGAATGCCATACATTAGGTCTAGCGAAATGTTTTTGACACCGGCCTTTCTAAATGAAGTAAACATTTCCCTTGTCTCATCAGCGTCGTGACGGCGGGACAAAAATGAGAGGACGCCTGGGTCAAAAGACTGGGCACCAATGCTCACGCGATTTACTCCGGCTTGTATTATGTTCTGGATACTCAGATCACTCAAGTCTCCGGGATTACACTCCATAGTCACCTCGGCTTTTGGATCTACATGAAATACAGCTCTTATTTCTTGAAGAATCAAAGCGATCTGAGCACTACTGAGCAAGGATGGAGTACCTCCTCCTAGATAAATAGTTTGGACCGAGTGACCATTGAGCTCATATGCTCTTTGTCTGATCTCTACGAGAAGTGCATTAGTAAACCCATCACGTTGACGAGCATTAGTAACAGAGTAAAAATCACAGTACCTGCACTTTGTCTGGCAAAAGGGAATATGGATGTAGACTCCTGCCACAAGCAATCAAAAACCTCTTTATTTAGCGATTTCGTCTAATTCTACAAGCTTATTGATAATGGCGTAAATCGTTAGTCCAGATGGACTATGGATATTGAGCTTGCGGGCAATATTTCTCCTGTGCGTAATGACTGTATGGGTGGACAAAAAAAGCTCTTCCGCAATTTCTTTGTTGGTATGCCCCTTTACTACAGCAATGACCACTTCGCGTTCACGTGGGGTCAGCACTTGCTCATCATCTTGGTTGAGATCCACGGCAAGTGCATCTGCTATTAGCTCCTCTATCTCAGTCGGATTATCTCCAATCTCTATTTTTGCGTCAAAGTTTTTTTGATACTGCTTTTCCAATACCGTGATGCAGTAGGAGACAAACTTAGTATTCACAAGCCCTGTTTTCTCCTTGATTAGTGGGATCATTAGGTCACTGATAATGATAGGAGATACCAGGACAAGCTCCGGACGACGCTCTTTCAAGATATCCTGGATATTGTAAGGGTCGGTCACACGTGTTATGTGGCACTTGATATTGGTCTTTTTTTTGAGAAGATGCTCCATCTGTTGATTCAGATCATCAGTAGGGAGCGCAAGTAGAATTTCGTATTCCATAATGAAACCACGTCAGTGATTTTATTTTGACTTCCTGGCAGACTCTTCGATCTCCTTGATACAGGGTATGAAGATCAAGTCTTCAATGGCATTGTGTATATACAGTTCATCGCCACAAGTATATAGCTCATGCAGTGCGTTGTTCATTCGGAGAGGGTCGCCTCCGGTATAGTACTTGATGAGAATATTCTTTAGCTCAAGCATTTTAAGTTCTACCTGGTCATGCTTTTGTTCAAATATCTGTATAGCATAGGATGGTGAAGCCTCTCCCTTTAGTAGATTTTCCACATAGGGAAATACAACATTGTTTTCATACGACATATGTTGGTTCACTTCCTCTGCATACTCATCAAAATAACGCTTGATGACAAACTCTACATCCTGTGAAGTCGTACTGAGTACATCTAGGATGCGTGTGCGAATCTGTGGCAAGCGGTACTCTAAAAAGTAGGAGTGGCTCCTTTTTAAGAACTTTATGAGTAGCGGAATATCCAATTTTTGCGGAACTCCACCCGTGGCGTGATGATTGGCAAGATCTCCCCATAGGAGAAAATGAACCAAGTAGATGAATGTATCAACATCAATGTTGTATTCTTGACAGACTTCCTTGATCGTCTTTTCCCCCATGCCTAACTTGATATCAAAGTTGAAAATAAGAAGAAAAATACAATAGTGATCACATAGTAAGTCTGCCATCTTTGACGATGGAGTATAGTGGCGTTTAGCTTTGCCACAAACGGGGGAGGTTCTGTATTGTGTTGTCATAAAAGGATTGCTTATGTTCTAACCATACCGAGGCCTGTTAACTCCTCTAGTCTTGTCGAATATCAAATATAGTCAATTTCGCCAACATCTGACAAGCAGTCACCATCTAGCCAGTGAGGCACTTTTTGGCTGGTTCACATTTTGAGTTGCTGAGACGGGATAGAAAGGATCTAAATCTTTGATCCGTCTATGCGAACGCTTCTATCCGTGAAAAGTTTTGCTTCTATCCGTGAAACCGATCGCTTCTATCCGTGACACTTGAGGTCCTCTACAAGCGTCTGATTTTCAATGCCTCCAAAAGGCACTTTTTCACCCCTGAAATCGAATGTTTTCCAATCGTTAGTGGGACAAAAGTAGATTAAACAAACTCCACCCTAAGGGAGGCTAACCCCCTTAGGGTGGATATAAGGCATTACTCTTGTGTTATGAGTAAAAACGCAATCCCCATGGCCAAGAGTAATGTTCTCTACATATTGTACTCCAATACTTGATCCGCTTGCAATGATCGAGGAATATCAATGATTCTTTGATTTGAACTTCCACGAAAAGGTAAATCGGGATCATAAAGTCTTTGTACAAATGGGCCATCAACAAGTACATCTATGTACGTCAACAAGTCTTTGGCACTCGGCAATCGCAAGAGGTCTTCATATAAAAAACCGGTATAGCACCAGATTGTCTTTTGGGACTGCGTTTTGACTTTGCGTGCCAACTCTGCAAATCCCTGTGCTTGGTAAAAGGGGTCACCACCTGAGAATGTGACATCAGCGTAGCGTTGATCCAAAATAACCTGCAACAACTGATCGACAGTATATAGCCTACCGCCCGAGAAACTCCATGATTGAGGGTTGTGGCATTCCGAACAGTGGTGTGCGCATCCGGCACAGTATATAGACGTCCGAAAACCCGGGCCATCAACCGTTGTGTCCAAAAGAATGTCGAGTACCCGGATCTCTGAAGTGCTATTCATGAATCACACGATCATTTAGCTCTGCCAACTTGGCGCTATTCCATCGATCCGTTGTGCCTACCAAATACCCTGTTATCCGTTGCAGACGATCTACATTTTCACTACCACACTTAGGACAAACTTTTTCGCTTTTCTTGGCATCCTCATGGCCACAATCCAAGCATCTGTTTCGCGTGTGATTGACTGACGCATACCCCATATTTAGGTCATCCATCATATCTACAACTTTTTGTATCGCCTGAGGGTTGTGAGCTGCGTCACCATCAACCTCAACATAAAAAATATGACCGGCTCTCGTCAGCTCATGATAGGGAGCTTCAATCTCTGCCTTGTGCTGGGCACTGCATTTGTAGTAAACCGGAACATGATTGGAATTGGTGTAGTAGTCGCGGTCTGTCACTCCCTCAATAACGCCATAATCTCTCTTATCGCGCTTCGTGAACCTTCCTGCCAAGCCTTCCGCAGGAGTAGCCAATATTCCAAAGTTGTGCTGATATTTTTCGGAGAACTCATTGGCTCTATCACGCATGTGCCTAATAATTCTCAGCCCCAAATTTTGGGCCTTTTCGTTTTCTCCATGGTGGTAGCCGATCAGGGCTTTTAGTGCTTCTGCGAGCCCAATAAAGCCAATCCCCAAAGTTCCCTGATTGATAACCTTCTCGATGGTTTTCTCTCCCTCCAGTTGGTCGTGATTTACCCAAAGCGATGACATCAACAAGGGGAATTGTTTTGGTGCCGCCATCTTTTGAAAATCAAATCGATCATTGAGCTGAGAAGCGGTAACATCAAGGAGGTTGTCCAATTTATGAAAAAACAAAGCCAGTCGTTCTTGCTCCTCTGAGACATTACGACACTCTAGCGCCAATCGCACAAGATTAAGGGTTGAAAACGACAAGTTTCCACGTCCAATAGCTGTCTTTTCACCAAATCTATTTTCGAAGACCCGCGTCCTACACCCCATGGTTGCAACCTCATAGTAGTAGCGATGGGGGTCATCAGCTCGCCAAAGCTCGTGTTGATTGAATGTGGCGTCAAGATTCAAAAAGTTAGGGAAGAATCTCCGCGCACTCACCTTACATGCCTGCAAGTATAGGTCATAGTTGCGATCACTAGGCAAATAGTTCACCCCTCTCTTTTTCTTCCATATTTGTATGGGGAAGATAGCTGTCTGTCCGCCACCAACGCCCTCTTCTGTGCTATTGAGCAACTCGCGAATGATACAACGACCCTCCGCAGAGGTGTCTGTTCCATAGTTGACAGAGCTAAACACCACTTGATTACCGCCTCGTGAGTGAATGGTATTCATGTTGTGTATAAATGCTTCCATAGACTGGTGAACCCGTGTCACGGTTTCGTTGATAGCATGTTGCAATAACCGCTCTTCTCCATCTAGCGTGCCAAGATCCTTGATGACAAAGTCATCGACCTGGATATCATATAGGTGAGATAGATCTTGATTGGTTAGTCGCTCAAGTATTTTTAGCTCTTCAACAAAACTACTCCTGACGAAAGGTGCCAAATAAAAGTCAAATGCAGGAATTGCTTGTCCACCATGCATTTCATTTTGCGCTGTTTCAAGAGAAATACAAGCGAGCACCGAAGCCGTCTCAATTCTTTTTGCCGGACGTGATTCTGCATGACCTGCATGCAGACCATTTTTAAGTATTTGATCAAGGGGGTGCTGTACGCATGTCAGGCTACGTGTGGGATAGTAGTCTTTATCGTGAATATGAAGAAGGTTGTCTCGCACAGCGTACTTAGAAGATGGAGAAAGCAGATAATCATCCACAAAGGGCTTGGTCGTCTCGCTCGCGAACTTCATCATCATACCCGCAGGGGTATCTGCATTCATGTTGGCATTTTCTCGCGTTATATCATTGGACTTCGCCTCTATTATCTCCAAAAATATATCCTTCGTCTTTGCCTTTCTTGCGACATTTCGCTGATCGCGGTAGGCAATATACTTTTTTGCCACATCCCTGCGGTCGCTTTTCATGAGTTCTTCCTCGACAAGATCTTGAACCTCCTCCACTGTCATCTCTGTCTTACCTACACCACAGATATACTTAGCAATAGAGCATGCCAATTGCTCGTCTTCTCCTAGGTCAGTGTGTACCATCGCTTTTTTGATAGCCGCACATATCTTCTCTCCGTCAAAGTCTACGACTCTTCCGTCACGCTTTACAACAGTCCTTATCATGGTCGTGTGATTGTTTGTGTGATCTACTTAGTTATTTTCATTGCTTTTATCTGACGCAAATCTAGCCAGAAAAAGTCAAACGGTAAAACATTTTGGGGAACTTTTTCTCTAGGATTCAGAAAAAAGTTCCCCAAAATGAATAACAAACACCTATCCTCGGCAGAATTCAAGGATATATCTCATAGAAACTAATGACTAATGACTAATTAATGGATATTACGATCATTTAGCTCACGCTGATACAATGCAGCGTTTTTCAGATGCTCATTATAGGACTCAGCAAAGGTATGGTAGCCGCTAAAGTCATGCTTGGCACACATATATAAATACCGATGGCTGGTCGCATTGAGAACACCGTCTATAGCCTCTTGGGTTGGCACCCGTATAGGCCCTGGAGGCAACCCCTTTATCCGGTAAGTATTGTATGGGCTATCCACACTCAAGTGTGTTTTCAGTAGACGTCTAATACTGAAATCCTGCAAAGCGTACTTGACTGTCGGATCAGCCTGAAGAGGCATGCCACGCTCTAGCCGGTTTAGATACAACCCTGCTATCATTGGGTATTCGTCAACTTTGTTGCTTTCTTCCTGAACAATCGAAGCCAACACAACTACCTGTCGAGGTGTTAGGTTTAACGACTGCGCTTGCTTTTGCCGATGTGCACTCCAAAATCGACTATATTCGTTGACCAATTGAGCGACTAGATCGTTCGGAGAAATGGACCAACAAACCTCATAAGTTTTTGGAAGGATGTGGTAGAGTGCAGTGCTGTCGCTAATACCCAGCTTTTGAAGCATAGTGGTATCTGTCATAGCACGGGCAATGGAGAGACTATCAGACATCACCTGTCGCGATACATTTTTCCACATAGATCCTGACTGCCTCACGGAGCCTATTGTTAGAGCCACTGGTGATTGTAACCCATAGAATAGTAAGTTGTACACCTGCCTAGTAGTACTGTTTCGTCCAATTAGATAGGCACCCACCTTGGGTGAGGTTGCGGATCTAGTCAGCGAGTACAAATACAAGTCAAATGAGTGCGACGCATTCATCGACACAGAGATTGTGTCTGTCACAGACTTCCATGTAGAGCCAGGATATACATATACCCACACCCCACCCTTACCATCAACATTATAGTTGGGCAAACGAAATAATCGGTTATAGGCATACAGAAAGATCAAAGAGAGAAGTGCAATCCCTCCGGCAATTGGGAGCACAGACAGTTTTTCTCTCTTTTTCATAGAAAACGCAGGACAATAGGTCTAGGGTGCGCTAAATATTTAGCAACTCAACGATCTCATTGAGCTCTTTGGCTAGCCTTGCATCCGTTGCCTTCAGTGAGTCGACACTCTTATGCCCATAGATCACAGTAGAGTGATCCCTATTTCCCAACTCTCGACCTATTGCCTTGAGTGATGCGTCGGAGTACTCTTTTGCCAAATACATGGTCACCTGCCTAGCTGTCGTGACCACTCTCGTGCGCTTCCTGCCGACAATATCATCTTTAGAAAGGTTATAGTACTCTCCAACCACCTTCAATATCTCGCTGATCGTAAGTACATTTTCTTCAATACCAACCGTTTGAGCCATCACTTGTTTAGCAAGCTCTAGATTCAAAGGATGGTCACTAAATAGAGAATGCGCCAGTAGAGAGGTTAGCGTTCCTTCAAGATCACGCACATTGTCCTTGGCATGCTTAACGATGAAATTAAAAACATCATCAGACAACTCAACACCCGCCTCGTCCACCTTATTCCTTAGAATAATCTTCCGAAGCTGTACGTCAGGCCTTCCAATTTCCACAGTAAGTCCCCACTTCAGTCGTGTATACAGCCTCTCTTCCAGTCCTTTGAGTTCTGCCGGAGATCGGTCGCTCGTAATAACGATCTGCTTTCCTAGCAACTTAAGGTTGTTGAATATCTGAAAGAATGCATTTTGCGTTGCAACCGCATCACTTAGCTCCTGAATATCGTCAATCAGCAGGACATCTATATTTTGATAATAGTCAAAAAAATTGTCCGTATTTTTATCCACAATGGTAGCTGTGACAAACTGACGCTTGAACGTCTGGGCCGGTACGTAGACAATTTTTTTATCTGGCATTCTGGTAACGATCTCGTTACCAATGGCATGCATGATATGTGTTTTTCCAACCCCGGATGCACCGTGCACAAACAAAGGATTGAAAGCATTCTTTCCTGGACTCTCAATAATGCCTATTGCAGCAGAATAGGCAAGACGGTTGCAGATACTTTCGTGGAATGCATCCAACGATAGACGGCTATCCAGGTGCGTCAAAAAGGGGGCCTTTTTCTCTACTTTTCCCTCGGAAGAGGCCATATCAACCCTTTCTCCATCCGTTGGTTCAAGAACTTGACGATTATCAGGTATCTGATACTGAAGTTGCACACTACGACCAAATGCCACCATCAGCCCCTTAGACAGCACTTCTAGATAGTTCTGTTCAATACGCATATAGCACTCGGTTGAAGGTACGCGTATAGTTAGGACATTATTTTCCCAATTAATAGGTCTGATCGGCTCGAACCACTGCTTGTAGTCGTCCGTCGTAGCAGGAAGTTTTTGTTGCACTACTTCCAAAAATCTATCCCATTGGGTCTTGAGCGCAGCGGTCATTTTGCGAGTGATACCTAATTTATCTTGTCTATTAAAACGCGATTCACACAATTCCGAAATCTCTCCGAATATGCGAGTCCTCGAAAATATCTATTGAGTTTTTCTGAGCAAAAAAAAGAAGCCTTTAGAGTCCCGGAAGTGCCCCCTCTTCAAGCTTCTCACCGCAAAGATTATCAAACATTTTGAAACAAAAAAATGAGAATCTGCCCCCATTGACGCATAGTAGTAGGATTCAAGACATTACAAATACACAACTGATAGACAGCCACTTAAAGCCACTCAAACACATAACGATCTGTATAAAAGGTCCTTTGAGAAAGTGCCGAAAAAATGTTAATAAAAAAACAACACAAAGTTGCTATACTCAAACATTCTGACACTACAAAATCAACTGCTTTCGACTTTGAAACAGGCTAGTTCCAGGCTCAAGTACAAGGTCGTCCAAAATCAACATACGTATGGGCAAAAGGAATATTTTCTCAAGCGCACACCTTTTTAATCTTATGCATCGCAATTAGCCGTGAAGATCACTTATACACTCATTAAATATAAGTTAATCGCCGATCATCCAACCAGTTTTGCCAACCATGGTTTGCAAAACTAAAAACTTATACCTAAATTTGGCGAGCATTACGAATAGGCTGTACCTAAAAGTAGTGACCACATATACATGGAGCAGTACTTGGTGAAAAAACTTTGATGGAAGCTTTCTACAAAGCATACAAACGCATGAAAAGGGCAGACCCTCAACGTGTAATACGGCGTGATCTGATGGACAAAATTGATCGCAACGACCGACTGATATGCATCAGAGGACCACGTGGCATAGGGAAAACCCGTTTTTTATTGGACTTCGCACAAGAGCATTGGCCGGCAGAAACCTCTCTCTATGTGAACATGAACCACTTCTACTTCTCTGTGTATGCTCTGACGGACTTTGCCAAAGAATTCTCTGCCTCTGGGGGAAAAGTCCTATTGCTAGACCAGATATTCAAGTACCCACAGTGGGTTAGCGACCTAGAAAAAATCCATCGAGAACTCCCGGATCTTACCATCGTCTTTAGCACTTCATCAGTGATGACCCTAGATGAAGACTTTGGCGCACTAAAAGAGATTATAAGAGTATACGATCTCCATGGCTTCTCGTTCAGGGAGTTTCTCAACTACCACTCCGGGCTAGACTTCAAGCCCATTAGGTTTGAGGATCTTCTCCGTCACCACAGATACTATGCCTCACAGGTTGTGAGTGAGTTGCATCCGCACGATTACTTGCCAGCCTATCTAACACAAGGATATTACCCACCGGAAGTAGATAATACACTATTCGGTGAGTTATTGGTCAAGAACCTCAACATGCTTCTAGAGGTAGATATAGTATATATCCGTCAGATTGACCCTTCATACCTACATAAGCTCCGTCAGCTTCTGTACGTTTTGGCAACGGACAAGCAGGCCAAACCCAACATAACAAAGCTCAGTGAGGCCATTGGTGCAAGCCGTGCGACTGTCATGAACTACCTCAGGTACTTGAGTGATGCGGGTATGATCCGCTTACTATACAAAGGGGAAGCCACATTTCCTCGCAAGCCCGACTCGGTTTTCATCAACGATACAAATATCCTGAATGCTATTTATCCGCACGAGCCAACAAATGCCGATATAAGCAAGGTTTTTGTCCTATCTCATGTGCATAACGCAGGACTGAGTGTAGAAATCTCGGAGGTCTCTTCAGCAGACTTCGTCATTGACAGAAAACATCACATCAAAACCCTACCACATGCCGGTGTTCGATCAAGAAACGACACCTACTATGTGTTGGATGACATCATGGTGGGAGATCAAAACCGGATTCCACTATGGTTATTTGGTTTTTTATATTAAATATTAAGCACACCATTTGAATACAGAAAACAAAGTCCATATATATTTTCACTAGAAACGATATGAGTAGTAAAGAGAAAAAATTCATCACATGCGATGGTAATACCGCAGCCGCTACAGTGGCATACATGTTTAGCGAAGTGGCCGCCATTTACCCCATCACTCCATCGTCTACAATGGCAGAGTTGGTTGACGACTGGTCCGCAAATGGCCGTCATAACCTATTTGGTGAAACCGTCCGGGTACAAGAGCTCCAGAGCGAGGCCGGAGCAGCTGGAACCATCCACGGATCGCTACAGGCCGGAGCTCTGACCTCAACTTTCACAGCCTCCCAAGGTCTGTTGCTGATGATCCCCAACATGTACAAGATCGCCGGAGAGTTTTTGCCCACAGTTTTCCATGTGGCTGCAAGATCTATTGCGCGTCATGCACTATCTATTTTTGGAGATCACCAAGATGTAATGGCGGCTCGGGCTACAGGATTTGCTATGCTCTCCACAGGATCAGTACAAGAGGTTATGGACCTGGCTCCTGTCGCACACCTAGCTACTATCAAGACCAGGGTGCCTTTCATGCACTTCTTTGACGGTTTTCGGACCTCACATGAGATTCAAAAGATAGAGGCTATTGACATGGAGGATCTACGTCCGCTCGTAGACATGGACGCTGTGAGAGCTTTCAGAAAGCGTGCCCTCAATCCAGATGCCCCAGTAACAAGAGGCACTGCACAAAATGGCGACATCTATTTTCAAGCCATTGAAGCCGGGAACGGCTTTTATGAAAATGTAGCAGGAGCGGTGCAGCACTACATGGATGAGATCGCAAAGATTACTGGAAGGCAATACCATCTTTTTGACTACTACGGAGCAGAAGATGCTGAGGATGTGATCATCGCCATGGGATCAGTCTGTGAGACAGCAAGAGAGGTCATTGACCATCTTCGTGAACATGAAAACCGAAAAGTCGGACTGCTCTGTGTACACCTATATCGTCCATTCTCAGCAGACCACTTCTTATCCGCCCTACCCGAGTCGGTAAAGCGCATTGCGGTACTTGACCGAACCAAAGAACATGGTGCAGACGGAGAGCCCCTCTTCAAGGATGTGAAGAGCGTGTTTTATGGTAAAGAAAAAAGCCCAGTTATCGTTGGCGGTAGGTATGGACTGTCGTCCAAAGATGTCACCCCCGAGCAGATCTTGGCAGTCTATGACAACCTTAGGATGTCAATGCCGAAAAATGGCTTTACAATAGGTATCAATGACGATGTAACCTTTACTTCACTTCCACTCAAAGATGATTTTGAGATCAACACCGGACTTTATGAGGCCAAGTTTTATGGTCTGGGCTCTGACGGCACAGTGGGAGCCAACAAAAACTCCGTCAAGATCATAGGTGAAAACACAGACAAGTACTGCCAGGCATATTTCCAATACGACTCCAAGAAGTCAGGAGGCTTCACTTGTTCACACCTACGCTTCGGAGACACTCCGGTTCGATCAACCTATTACGTCAACAACCCACACTTTCTAGCCTGTCACGTACCTGCATACCTACGCATGTACGATATCACCAAAGGACTCAGAAAGGGAGGCACCTTCCTTCTCAATGCCATCTGGGACAAAGAAGACATTGAGGCACATATTCCTAATCGTGTAAAGCGTTACCTAGCAAAAAACGACTGCCGTTTCTTCATCATCAATGCGACAAAGATCGCACAGGAGATCGGCATGGGCAATCGTACCAACACAATATTACAGTCTGCCTTCTTCAAGATTTCAAACGTCATCCCCTACGACCTAGCAGTTGAGCAGATGAAAAAATTCATCGTCAAGAGCTATGGGAAGAAAGGCGAAGACGTAGTCAACAAAAACTATGAGGCGGTAGCGCGCGGTGAACAAGTGGTAGAGGTAGAGGTAAAGCCGGAATGGGCTAACCTACCAGATGACGTAGATCCCAAGTATGAGACAGACACACCATTTATTACCAATATTGTTCGCAAGGTAAACGCCCAAGCAGGCGATTCTATCCCCGTCAGCTTCTTCAAGGGGTACGAAGATGGCACTTGGGAAAACGGCACAGCAGCTAGCGAAAAACGTGGTGTGGCAGCCAATGTTCCCGAATGGAATAGCGAAAACTGCATCCAGTGCAACCAGTGTGCATACGTCTGTCCTCACGCTACAATTCGTCCATTCTTGCTGGATGAGGCCGAAGTAGAAAAGGCGCCAGAAGGCTACAACACCCTGAATAGTATCGGTCGCACACTCAAGGGAACACAGTTCCGGATCCAAGTGGACGTAATGGACTGTCTCGGTTGTGGCAACTGTGCTGATGTTTGTCCAGGCAACAAAAATGGCAAGGCACTGACGATGCTACCACTCGAGTCTCAGCTAGGCCAAGCTCCTCTCTGGGACTTCTCAGTACGCGAAGTGACCAACAAGGCACACTTAGTCGATGTGCGCCAAAATGTTAAAAACTCGCAATTTGCACAACCCCTCTTTGAGTTTAGTGGTTCATGCGCCGGGTGTGGAGAGACTCCGTACGTAAAGCTCCTAACCCAACTCTTTGGAGATCATCAGATCATAGCCAATACCACCGGATGCTCATCAATATACTCAGCCTCCGCACCATCAACCCCGTACACTGTGAATGCGTGTGGACACGGACCGGCATGGGCCAACTCACTATTTGAAGACAATGCTGAATTTGGATACGGTATGTACCTAGCATACCAAAAACTCCGGACTCGACTTGTAAACCTAGCAGAGGAGATTGTATCCGGCCAAAAGGCATGTGTCAACAACGAAGCAAAAGCACTCCTTAGCCAGTGGCTAGAAAATAGAGACGATGCTGATAAGTCACGCGAACTGGCTGACCAGATCACGGCTTCAGTAAAAGACAGTGACTGTGACGCCTGCAAGGCAGTCAGCGAACTCTCACACTATTTGGCTAAACGCTCTCAGTGGATTATTGGAGGTGATGGTTGGGCATATGACATCGGCTACGGTGGTTTGGACCACGTCTTAGCTTCTGGTGAAAACGTAAACGTACTGGTACTTGATACCGAAGTTTACTCCAACACGGGTGGACAGAGTTCAAAGTCCACTCCGAGAGGAGCTGTAGCCAAATTTGCCGCTGGTGGACGTCGTATACGCAAAAAAGACCTTGGCATGATGCTTGCCTCCTACGGATATGTATACGTAGCACAGGTAGCCATGGGAGCCAATCAAGCCCAATGCCTCAAAGCCATCCGCGAGGCCGAAGCCTACAACGGGCCATCCATCGTGATATGCTACTCACCATGTATTGAGCATGGACTAAGGAGCGGCATGGGCAAATCTCAAGATGAGGAAAAACGCGCAGTAGAGTGTGGCTATTGGCACCTATGGCGCTGGGATCCAACTTTGGAAGAAGAAGGAAAGAATCCATTCCAGCTTGACTCCAAAAACCCGGATTGGGACAAATTCCATGACTTCATGATGGGGGAAGTTCGTTACCTATCACTGAAGAAACAATTCCCCGAAGAGGCTGAGCAACTATTTGCCGCAGCGAAAGCAGATGCTCAATATCGCTACAATAAGTACAAACGATTTGAGGCGATGGAGTATCATAGCAACGATGAAAATGAGGTGACCGACAGCCAACAATAAGGATTGGTAATCACCCAATAACTATCCCTAGTCGGGTGCGTCAAAACAATAGTTTTGGCGCACCCGATTCTCGTTTCGAAACACTTTTCGAAAAACCGGAGGTGACACACATTTACAAAGATAAGCCCAACAGACTGCTCCAAAATCTTCTGTACTGAAAGGGCATTGATATCACCAAACTGTCACGAGTACACAAAACAAGGGTTTATTTACGCTGTTAGATATAGACAAACCTTTTAATTAGGTACCTTTGCGCATCATGGCACAGATATTGTAGGTACTCTATTGATCAAATGCCACAACGACAACATATGTTTTGATAGAAAGGTAGACAACCAATCACAATGATAGATATTGATATAGATATGGACCTCACAGATGGAAGTGCAAGTCTCAAGCAGATGATGCCTATGATCCTACCAGATGATGACTACTCTGCAACCTATGACGAAGACATCGCACGTTTGCCAAAAACACTGCCCGTACTTCCTTTGCGAGATGCCACAGTATTCCCCAACGTTGCCATACCGGTAATAATAGGCAGAGACCGCTCCAAAAATCTACTCAACTATTTGGAGACTGCCCCCAACAAACACATACTGGCGGTCACTCAAAAGAATCCGACAGAAGAAGATCCGACTTCTGTCAAGGCTGTGATAGCCGAGGGGACCATCGCAGAAGTCCTTAGGGTCATGCAAGTCAATGAAGATCTTCTGACCATAATCATACAAGGCAAACGTCGCGCTCATTTGGACAGCTATACCCAACGAGAGCCTTTTTTGAGAGGTCGCTATACACCTATTGAGGATTATAGTCCCGGACAAGGAGACATGGAGTACCAACAGCTTGCCAAGTCTCTGCTTGAGACCATGATCCGAGTCCTGATAATGCGTGGGGACGCGCCAAAGCCGTTTGTAGAGTCTCTCAAGCAACTACGAAACCCGGAGACCATCATCAACTTTGCGTCCAATAACTTCCCGGAAAAGATGGAAGAGAAAATATCTCTCCTCTTGACCAGTGACCTCAAGCAACGCGGTTACATAGCCCACAAGCTACTCAGCATCATCTGCGAACAAGAGGAAGTGCGTCAGCAGATCCTACAACGCACCCGACACGAGATGGACAAACAACAAAAGGAGTACTTTCTCCAACAACAGATGCGTGTCATCCGCAAAGAAATCGAGGACGATGAGGACGAGGCCACAGACCTTCTGAATAGAGCTTCGGAGAAGAAATGGAAAGAATCTGATCTAGACAACTTTGAGAAAGAGATCAAAAAACTACAACGCATGGCTCCGCAAAGTCCGGACTACAGCATACAGTTGCAGTACCTGGAGACCCTGTTGGAGTTACCATGGCAAGAGTTTACGGCAGACAACTTTGATATAGGCAGAGCACAAAGCATATTGGACCAAGACCATTTTGGCTTGGACAAAGTAAAAGAACGCATCCTCGAACACCTTTCTGTCCTCAAGCTCAAGGGAAACCTTCACGCACCTATCCTCTGCTTATATGGGCCTCCTGGTGTAGGAAAGACCTCTTTGGGCAAAAGTATCGCCAACGCACTTGGTCGCAACTACGTAAGAATATCCCTTGGTGGACTACACGACGAGGCCGAGATACGCGGACACCGTAGGACCTACATCGGGGCTATGCCCGGTAGGATCATCAAGGGTTTTTTGAAAGCCGGCAGTAGCAACCCTGTCTTTGTACTAGACGAGATTGACAAGCTAGGCAATGACTACAAGGGTGACCCGTCATCTGCCCTTCTGGAAGTATTGGATCCCGAGCAAAACAACACCTTCCACGACAACTATCTAGACATTGACTACGACCTGAGCCAAGCCCTTTTCATTGCCACGGCCAATAGCGTCGGAGACATTCCCCCCGCCTTACGAGATCGTATGGAGATGATCGAGGTAACCGGTTACATTCAAGAAGAGAAAGTGGAGATCGGCACAAAACACCTTTTGCCCAAGGCACTAAAGCAAGTAGGACTAAACGATGGAGATATCCGGATATCTCGCCCCATCCTTGCAGATATCATTGAGGACTATACCAGAGAGAGTGGAGTCCGTGAGTTCGACAAGCGCATCAGCGAAGTGATCCGCAAAGTGGTCAAAAAGGCCGCACTCGCCAATGAGGAGTGCATAGAGACCTACTTCCCTGTGAGCCTCAAGAAAAGTGACATCAAGACCTACCTCGGCACCCCCAAGTACAGCCGAGAAAAGTACGATGGCAACAAGTATGCAGGTGTCGTCACCGGCCTTGCATGGACAAGTGTCGGTGGCGAAATCCTGATGGTGGAGAGTGCACCAAGCCCAAGCAAATCCGGGAAAATGACCATCACCGGGAACCTGGGTGATGTAATGAAAGAGTCAGCTATTTTGGCACTTGAGTACCTCAAGAGTCATGCCCAGATGTACGACATTCCTACAGAGATTTTTGATTACTGGAATGTACACATACACGTACCCGAGGGGGCCATCCCCAAAGACGGTCCATCTGCCGGAATAACCTTGGTCACATCATTGGTCAGCACATTCACACAACGGCAGGTATTGCCCAACATAGCCATGACCGGAGAAATCACTCTCCGAGGAAAGGTCCTCCCCGTAGGAGGTATCAGAGAAAAAATACTGGCGGCCAAGCGCTCGGGGGTGACCAAAATCATCCTCTGCAAGGAAAACCAAAAAGACATCAATGAGATCAAGCCGGACTACGTGAAAGGACTAGAGTTTGTGTACGTCACCGACATCAGTGAAGTCATCAGCCATGCCCTCTCCAACGACAAAGTCGACCACCCGATAGACCTCATGGAGCGCGTCAGAAAAGCTCACGAAGCAGAAAAAGTAGCACATCAACGTAATCAAAACAAGTAATAGCATGTCACTCCAATGCGGAATAGTAGGACTGCCCAACGTCGGCAAGTCGACACTTTTCAACTGTCTCTCCAACGCCAAGGCACAATCTGCCAACTTCCCTTTTTGTACCATTGAGCCCAACGTCGGCGTCATCACTGTCCCGGACAATCGGCTCAACGAACTGGCGGATCTAGCCCACCCACAACGCATCGTCCCAACAACTGTGGAGATTGTAGACATCGCAGGGCTGGTAAAAGGGGCAAGCAAAGGTGAAGGATTGGGCAATAAGTTTCTTGCCAATATTCGAGAAACAGACGCCATCATACACGTACTCCGTTGTTTCGATGACCCCAATATCACCCACGTAGACGGTGACGTCAACCCCGTGCGAGACAAAGAGGTCATTGACACCGAGCTTCAGCTCCGAGACCTTGAGACGATAGAGACACGAATGAAAAAAGTTGAGCGTCAAGCAAAATCTGGCGAAAAAGATGCCAAGATACAGTACGAACTACTGGAGCGCTACCATATGGCACTGTCCGAGGGAAAGAGTGCTCGTACCGTGGATCTATCCGAGGAGGAGGAAAAGCTCACCCGCGACTTCTTTCTTCTGACCAATAAACCGGTTCTTTATGTCTGCAACGTAGATGAGGACTCCGCTGTAAGTGGCAATGCGTATGTTGATGCCGTAAAGGCCGCCGTGGCTGACGAAAATGCGGAAGTACTTGTCCTAGCCGCACAGACCGAGAGTGACATTGCCGAACTCGACACATACGAGGAGCGAAAGGAGTTTCTCGAGGCAGTAGGGCTCAAGGAGAGTGGCGTGAGTCGCCTTATCCGCTCAGCCTATGCTCTGCTCGACCTAGAGACGTTCTTCACCGTTGGTGAAGTAGAAGTTCGGGCATGGACCTACCACAAGGGGAGCAAAGCCCCGCAGTGCGCCGGTGTGATCCACTCGGACTTTGAGAAAGGGTTCATCCGAGCAGAGGTCATCAAGTATAGCGACTACATCCACTACAAAAGCGAACAAGCTGTGCGCGAAGCCGGAAAGCTGAGCGTAGAGGGAAAAGACTATGTAGTGGAGGATGGAGATATCATGCACTTCAGATTCAACGTCTAGGTTCATTGTTTTCCCCCAAAAACGACAGAGGAGCCTTCTGGGGCTCTTCTGTCGTTTTTTTCTTGCTTCAATAAAGGCAGAGATCGGACGGGAACCATATTTTGCCTACATTTGTCAATCCTAGGGCGACAAAAGCCTTGGTCTACCAATCAAAATAGAAAAGAGACACCATGGAGGAATTCGGACAAAACAACTATGCCATCTGTATTGGCCGGTCATTTGGAAGTGGAGGGGCAGAGTTTGCCAAAGCACTAAGCCTGAGACTGGGTATTCCGATGTACGACAAAAACATATTGGACCAAGCCGCTGCGGATGCCAATATCCGTCGTGAGCTTTTTGAGCGGATAGATGAGTGCAACAACTTTGACATTCCTATGATCTACGGTGCCGGCTTCACGGTCCCGAGTTCGTTTTTCGTCTACACCGACAACTACCTCTCCAACGAAAACCTATTTCGCATGCAGGCGGATACCATCCGTGAGCTGGCCCAAAAAAGCTCTGCGATCTTTGTAGGCCGATGCAGCGACTTTGTCCTACGCGACCACCCACACCTTTTGTCCATCTTTGTCGCCGATGACGAGCAACACCGTATGCTTAGGATACAGGAGCGAATTGAGGATGTCTCCGACGAAGACGGTGCCCGAAAGATTATGGAGAAGTTGGACAAAGAGCGACGTGAGTACTACAACTACTACACGGGAGGACACTGGGGAAGGGCCGAAAGCTACGATCTTTCCCTAAAGTTGTCGCTTTTTGGCATAGATTATGCAGTTAGTCTGGTGGCGGATCTGATCCGACAACTCGGATTTCCCGACAAACGGACTCCAACAGCATAGACCGCCACTGAGACAAAACACTAGAAAACAATCAGACCCCAATGCCTTCACAACACAACATGAACATACCCCAAAAGTCCTCCCTCCACCGACCGGTCTGCATGGCTGTCAACACTCCGGAGTCGGAGGACCTCAGTGAGTACGATGAGCTAGCCGGCACAGGCAAGGCCAGTGGCACAAACGCACAGACCACTCGCCCTACACCCAAGGAGCCGGACCGGAGTGGTAGCAATAACGACACCCCGACACTCGACAAGTACGGAGTATCGCTCAATGACCTGGCAAGAGCCGGCAAGCTTGACCCCGTATACGGACGGGAAGAGGAGCTCCACAGAGTGGCACAGATACTAGCACGCAAGCGCAAAAACAACCCCCTCCTGATCGGCGCCCCCGGCGTAGGCAAGACCGCTGTTGTTGAAGCACTGGCACAAAAAATTGTCAACAACGATGTTCCCCTCTTCCTTCTCAACAAAAAGATTATCTCCGTAGATCTAGCCTCCATCGTCGCCGGAGCCATGTACAGAGGACAATTTGAGGAGCGTATGAAAACCATGATCGACGAGCTCCGAAAAAACCCACACATCATCCTCTACATAGACGAGATCCACACCCTCATGGGCGGAGGCAACAGCCAAGGGGGCCTAGACGCTGCCAATATCCTCAAGCCCGCCCTTTCGCGCGGTGAGATCCGTTGCATCGGAGCCACCACTCCGGAGGAGTACCGCAAGACGATCGAAAAAGACGGCGCCATGGACCGCCGATTCCAAAAAGTGACCATTGAGGCACCGGACAGCTCGCAGACACTCAAAATTCTCCAAAAGCTAAAGCCCACCTACGAGATGCACCACCACGTTCTCTACACCGACGATGCACTCCGAGCCTGCGTCCGCTACACCGATCAGTACGTCACGGATCGCTTCTTCCCTGACAAAGCGATAGACGCCATGGACGAGGCCGGGGCCTATGCCTACATGAATAGTCAAAAGCCTATTGACTTCTCCATCTACGAAGATCGGATCCAAGCCGCACGGCAAAAAAAACTCCAAGCCGTCAAGGACGGCAACTATGAGGATGCCTCTAGATACCGAGACGAAGAAAAGCAATACGCAAGTCGACTGGATCAATTCAAAAAAGACCTCGAGGCCGGCAAGTACCAAGAAGCTCCGGTCAGTGTGGATGTCGCCACAGTCGAGCACATCGTCAGCCTATCGAGTGGAATACCGGTCTCATCATTCACCCGAGACGACCTTACCTCACTCGCCGGACTCTCCGACCGACTCAAAGCTAAAGTCAAGGGGCAAGACCACGTCATAGAAGCCGTGTCTGGCGCTATCCGACGAAACAAGATCGGGCTACGAGACCCGTCACGCCCCATTGGCACCTTCCTCTTTCTCGGCTCATCCGGAGTCGGCAAAACCCACCTATCCAAACAATTGGCACGAGAGCTTTTTGGATCAGAAGAGGCCATGATCCGGGTAGACATGAGCGAATTCATGGAACGACACACCGTGTCGCGACTCATCGGAGCACCCCCGGGATATGTAGGCTATGACGAGGGTGGAGAGCTGACCGCCAAGGTACGTCGACGCCCCTATTCCGTCATCCTTTTTGACGAAATAGAGAAAGCACACCCCGATGTGCACAACCTCCTACTCCAGTTGCTTGACGATGGCATACTCACCGACAGCAATGGTGGAAAGGTCAACTTCAAAAACACCATCATTATTATGACCTCCAACGTCGGCACACGCCAGCTCAACGACTTTGGTGCAGGCATCGGCTTCCGCGATGAGCAGGCGGACCTCCACAAGCTCTCTGAAGAGGTGATCAAAAAGTCCCTAAAAAAAGCCTTCTCCCCGGAGTTTCTCAACCGCATTGATCGCATCGTCACCTTCAACCCCCTCACGCCGGACATTATCCGAGACATCGTGGATATTGAGCTAGAGGCACTCAATCAGAGGATTGGGGAGATGGGCATGACCATCACCCTCACCTCGGAGGCAAAAGACTTCTTGGCAGAAAAGGGATACGACCCGGCCCTCGGAGCACGCCCTCTACGGAGAGCTATCGCCATGTACGTAGAGGAGGTGATTACCCAAGCCCTACTCGACGAAACAGCCCACCGAGACGGGTCCTACACCTTGAGCGTCAATAGCGACCACACCACTCTCAAGCTAACTCCCTTGGAGAGCTAGTACATTATCTCACAACATCGGCACATGCACCAAGCGAAAGAATGCCATGCCACTCGGAAGCGACTGCAGTATCATACTAGGAGACTGCAGTCGCTTCCGTTTTAGATTAAAGCCTCCTATGAGACTATAGTTTCAGTCCGTAGAAACTACAGTTTCAGTCCGTAGAAACTACAGTTCCAAGCCGTAGAAACTACAGTCTCATACGATGGGACCAATGTTTTCTCAAAAATGGACTAAAACAAGTCGTCTACCTGTAAAAAGAGTAGTACATTTGTGACAGAAAATAACCCACCACTTAACAAACAAGAACTAAGGACAACAAACTACTGTCCTAACTTTATTACCTTAAATTATTATGCTATCTACAGCACGCAACACCACACCTCCGGATCTTTATTCAATCTGTACCTCCGAAACTTGCCCCAAGCGCAACAACTGCCTCCGTGCACTCATTGCACCTGAGGCCCTCAAGGAGAAGCAATTCTACATGCAGATCAACAGGAGCCACCCAAGCCACAGAGAAGGTGAGGGGTGCAAATTCTTTCAGTCCGAGCAGCCAGAACGCTACGCTTTTGGATTTTCGAAGGCAATGAACAGCCTTAGCCATACCAATTACGATGCCTGCACGAGGTACTTGACATCTAGATTTTCCAAGTCTACATTTTACCGCAAAAAAGGTGGCAGACTACCCATCTCTCCCGCTGAGCAAGAAGAGCTACGCAGTGTCCTCCTTGACTATGGATACAACGGAGATATGGAGGCTATTTTTGACCGATACGAGCTACTGATCACTTGGGAATAACGGCGGGAGTGGAGCGTCCATTGTGGACACATTGCACTGTGACCGGTCATCTTCGGCATCGGTCACATTTTTGTGTCGCTACGGAAAGCGTTATCTTTGACCCACAAAAACAAGAAGTCTGCGGATCTTTCACACACTCACACTACACGATATGAAAAAAAACTTGGCAACCACCCTGCTTTCACTGATCACACTTCTCAGCTTGTCTGTCGGCTGCTCGGGACGCAAGGGCGAGGAGGTACCGGATTTTCCGGCGGACCCACTCACTTATGTCGACCCTTGGATAGGCTCTGGCGGACATGGACACGTCTTCGTCGGTGCGGGCGTACCGTGGGGAATGGTGCAGCTAGGGCCTACCGGAATACCTGAGGGGTGGGACTGGGTCAGTGGCTACCATGTTTCGGATAGCACGATCATTGGTTTTTCGCACACCCACATGAGTGGTACCGGGATTGGTGACCTGCTGGACCTGACGGTGATGCCGGTCACGGGCGAAGTAACACCGGGACGTGGCACAGAGGCTGACCCAAGCAGTGGCCAGTGGAGCTACTCCGTCCGCAGCCGTGAAGTGGTGCGTCCAGGATACTATAGCACGCACCTGGAGCGTTACGGGATAGATGTGGAGCTGACGGCCACTACTCGCGTGGGGTTGCACAAGTACACCTTTCCCAAAGATGCTGAGCTTCCGGGGGTCATCATTGACCTAGTCAACGGTGGTAATTGGGACCGCCCTACCGATGTATTGATCCGACAAGTGGACGACCACAAGGTAGAGGGTTACCGCAGGAGTACGGGCTGGGCAAAGGACCAAGTGGTCTACTTTGCGGCCGAGTTTTCCGAGCCCATCAGTGACCTAGAAGTGACCGTTGACGGGAAAGCACAGAGTCGCGAGGGACAAGGAACAGAGCTGTACGCCCGTGCCAATCTCTCGGAGGCCAACCGCCAAGTACTCGTAAAAGTAGCTCTCTCTCCGACAAGTATCGAGGCCGCTTGGGCCAATATGGTCGCCGAGCTACAGGGATGGGACTTTGAGCATACCCAAGCGCAGGCAGCCGACCTTTGGCGCAAAGAGCTGGGCAAGATTCGGATGACAGCTAAGCGTGAGGAGACGATGCGTGTCTTTTATACCGCACTCTACCATACTATGATTGCGCCATCAGTCTATGCGGATGTGGATGGATCGTACATGGGAGCGGACCTAAAGGTGCACTCCGACCCAGGATTTGTGACACGTACCACCTTTTCGCTCTGGGACACCTACCGAGCCGCTCACCCACTGATGACACTGATCCACGGTGACCTAATGAAAGACATGGTCGGCACCCTCCTCAGCATATATGAGAAGCAAGGGAAGCTCCCGGTATGGCACTTTTATGCCAACGAGACCAACACCATGGTCGGCAACCCCGGGATACCCGTGCTTGCCGATGCTATCCTCAAGGGGTATGTCAAGGACAAGGAGAGGGCCTACACTGCGCTGAAGAATAGTGCCATGCTCGATGAGAGAGGACAAGACCTCCGCAAAGAATACGGCTACATCCCTTGCGACAAAATGGCCGAGAGTGTCGCCTACGATCTGGAATACGCTCTGGCGGACTGGGCTGTGGCCAAGGTTGCCAAGAGCCTGGGACACACTGAGGACTATGACTACTTCCTCGATCGAAGCCAAAGCTACAAGCATTTATTTGATCCCGAGACGGGCTTCATGCGGGGCAAAAGTGCCACGGGGCAGTGGAACACCCCTTTCAACCCCTTCTTCTCCAACCACCGCGAAGACGACTACTGCGAGGGCAATGCCTGGCAGTACACCTTCTTGGTTCCCCACGATGTTGAGGGGCTCGTAAGCCTCTTTGGGAGCGAAGAGCTATTTTTGGAAAAGCTGGACAGCCTCTTTACCGTACCTAGTGAAATTGCCGGCGAAAACACGTCACCGGACATTTCCGGAATGATTGGGCAATTTGCGCATGGCAATGAGCCAAGCCACCACATCCTGTACCTCTACAGTATGCTGGGACATCAGGATAAGGCCGCACCACTCCTGAGACGTGTGATGAACGATCTTTACCATGCCCAACCCGATGGACTGAGTGGTAATGAGGATGTGGGGCAGATGAGTGCGTGGTATATCCTGTCGGCATTGGGTTTTTATCAGCCGGAGCCTGCCGGTGGGCGGTATTTCTTTGGCTCTCCCATCATTGATGCGGCAGACCTGAGTGTGAGAGACGGTCTCTTTCAGATAAGAGTCCACGACAACAGCGACCGAAACGTATATATCCAAAAGATAGAACTCAACGGCAATCCGCTCAACAAACGCTGGCTGGACTACGAAGAGATAGCGACGGGAGGACGCCTAGATATCTACATGGGAGATCAACCCAATAAATGGTAATAATGAAGAAAAAACTTGTCGCCCTAACCGGTGCCGGAATAAGCGCCGAGAGTGGACTGAGTACCTTCCGAGATTCGGACGGTCTGTGGGAAAACTACAGAATAGAGGAGGTAGCGACACATGACGCACTCCTGAGAAATAGGGAAATGGTAGTACGCTTTGCCAACATGCTGCGCAAACAGTGCGTAACTTGCCAACCCAACCTCGCACACCGGTTGCTAGCTGATCTAGAAAAGGAATACGAGGTCACAGTCATCACCCAAAACATAGACAACCTCCACGAAAAGGCCGGTAGCAGCCACGTTATTCACCTACATGGCAACCTCATGAAGTGTTGCACTATGGATCGCCCGGACATCCCCCTCGACTTGCCCAACGGGGAACTGGAGATGTCGCCTGACGCCACAGACAAAGAGGGCAATCTACTACGGCCGTTCATCGTCTACTTTGGCGAACCGGTCCCTATGATGGATGCCGCCATCAAGGCGACACGATCGGCCGACATCTTTGTGGTCATTGGCAGTAGCCTCAACGTCTACCCGGCTGCCGGTCTGACCTCGATCACTCGGCCCAATATCCCGTGCTATGTGATCGACCCCAAGCCGGTACGATCCGCTGTGGGCTTTGAGCAAATCACAGCGACTGCCTCGGAAGGAATGCAAGAACTCACAAGAAGACTACGAAATGTCTGATATGACTTGGAGCTCACTCATCAGTGATCGACGATTTGGACTCGAACACCATGAGCAAAAGCAGAGCAATAGGACTGACTTTCAGCGAGACTATGATCGCTTGATATTCTCCGCACCATTTAGAAGGCTGCAAAACAAGACGCAAGTCTTCCCGCTTCCGGGCCAAGTCTTCGTCCACAATAGGCTTACGCACAGCTTGGAAGTAAGCTGTATCGGTCGCTCACTCGGCACAGAGATCGGACACCACCTCAAGGAGAGAGAGCCGGATCTGTGGTTTGATTTTTCGGATATAGGGGCAATCGTCTCAGCAGCCTGTATCGCTCACGACATGGGCAACCCTCCATTTGGACACGCCGGCGAACGAGCCATAACGGCCTATTTTACAGAAGGCAAAGGGGCTAGATGGGAGCAACAAGTCCGGGATGAAGGAGGACGCTGGGAGGACTTCTCGGCCTTTGAAGGCAATGCCAACACCATTCGCCTATTGGCGCACTCATTCCAAGGAAGACGGGAGGGGGGCTTTGCCCTAACATACAGCACACTATCCTCCATCGTAAAATATCCCTATACTTCCGTTTGCTCGGAAGGTAAGGGAAAATTTGGATTCTTTGCCACGGAAGAAGAATCCTATAAAAGAATCGCCACACACCTAAATATAAAGCAACTGTCCGGACCCAATGAGCCACTACGATTTGCCCGCCACCCCCTTGTCTACTTGGTAGAGGCTGCAGATGACATCTGCTATCAGATCATGGACTTGGAAGATGCGTTCAAACTCAAGATCCTGACATTTTCCGAAGTCAAGGAGCTCATGCTGGCTTTCATGACCCACGCCGAACAAGAGCATGCTCAGCAAATAGAGAAACGAGTGTACGATACCAATGAACTTGTCGCCTACTACCGCTCTTGTGCGATAGGAGTACTTGTTCGTGCCACAGTTGCAACCTTCAAGAAACACGAAAAGGAGATCCTTGCCGGCACGCTCGACAAGAGTCTGATCCAGTCCATGGATGCCCCTATACGAGATGCCTACATGCATGCTCGAAAGGTGGCTTTTGACAAGATCTACTTTGTCAAAGAGGTGTTGGACATTGAATTTGCCGGCTTCAGAATCTTTGAATTCATACTCGACACTCTCATCGATGCACAGATCAATCCGGAAAAAGCCTACTCTAAACTGTGGTTTTCTCGCATTCCCGAGCAGTACAATATGTTTAGACCCACACTCTATGGCAAGATACAGTCTGCGCTTGACTATATCAGTGGCATGACAGATGTCTATGCGTTGGATCTATACAGAAAGTTCACCGGAATGAGTCTTCCTGCCATATGATAGACAGCCAGTTTTTTGAAAACAAACGCGTAGCTTTTTATACCCTCGGGTGCAAACTCAACTTTGCCGAGACCAGTCATCTTGCCCAAGCTCTACACGAGCTTGGAATGATTACAGCCTCGGATGGGGAGCAAGCAGATCTCTGCCTAGTCAATACTTGTAGCGTGACCGAGGTGGCAGATAAAAAGTGTCGGCAACTCATTCGGCGAATTCATCGACAGCATCCGAACGCCAAGATTGTGGTGACGGGGTGCTATGCTCAGCTTGATCCGAAGCGGATCTCAGAAATAGAGGGCGTGGACCTTGTACTTGGAGCCGGACAAAAAGGGGATCTGGTACAGTACGTCCAACAAATGAAACGAGGAGATGTACTTGATGGTAGCGGACATATCCTTCACAGTCCGATTGGTGATGTCCGTGCGTTTGCTCCATCGGTGTCACGCGAGGGACGGACACGACACTTCCTCAAAGTCCAAGACGGATGCGACTATAGCTGTAGCTATTGCACAATCCCGATGGCTCGGGGGCGCAGTCGCAACGGCGCCATAGCAGACCTTGTACACCAAGCCGAAAAGGTAGCGCAAGAGGGAGGTAAGGAGATTGTCCTTACCGGAGTAAATGTCGGAGACTTCGGTCGGAGCACAGGAGAATCATTTCTGGGTCTTATACGCGCACTAGATCAAGTAGAGGGGATTGAGCGCTTTCGGATTTCCAGCATAGAGCCCAACCTAATCACTGATGAGGTGATTGACTTTGTCGCACACTCGCAGCATTTCGTTCCACACTTCCATATTCCCCTACAGAGTGGATCCGATGCTGTCCTAAAACTCATGCGCAGACGCTACAAGCGAGATGTTTTTGCACACAAAGTTTCGGCCATACGAGAGTTGATGCCTGATGCATTCATCGGAGTAGATGTGATTGTTGGTACTCGTGGTGAAACAGAGGAGTATTTTCAAGAGAGCTATGACTTTATCAGCACTTTACCAGTGACCCAGCTACATGTCTTCAGTTACAGCGAACGACCGGGTACCGATGCCCTCAAGATTAACCACATCGTACCGCCACAGCAAAAGCACCTAAGGTCGCAGCGGTTACTTGCACTGAGCGAAGAGTTGCTACGGGCATTTTACGACTCACAATTGGGGACCACACGGAAGATGCTTATTGAACACTCACACGACAAAGACTACCTGTATGGCTTTACAGAAAATTATGTCCGAGTCCGCATTCCTTGTCAGCCCGACTTACAAGGAGAGGTTCGACCCGTTTTTTTGTCTTCAAGAACACTCGATGACCCCCAGGTACTTGAGGGACGACTCATCTGAAAGTATCAATTTTCAACGGAGGCTATGAAGAAAAAAGTTGCGGTAATTATTCTAAACTGGAATGGTCTCGCACTTCTGCAACGATACCTGCCCACTGTACTTAAATACACAACACAAGAGTTGGCAGATGTGATTGTTGCAGACAATGGAAGTACAGATGAGTCAATGGACTACCTCAGTGAGCTAGGTGTATCTACAATTGCACTGGATAAGAACTACGGATTTGCAGAAGGCTACAACCGTGCCATTCGATATGCCGAAGGGTATGAATACATACTCCTCCTCAATAGCGATGTGCGTGTCACCGAACAATGGCTAGAGCCTCTGGTAGCACTACTGGACCATAGTTCTACCATAGCAGCCGTACAACCATGCATTCTCTCTGACCGTGCCCCCCACATGCTTGAGTACGCCGGTGCTCTTGGTGGCTATATAGACTATCTTGGCTATCCATTTTGCAGAGGTCGAATCTTCGACACACTGGAACAACATTCCGGCAAATACGGTCTGTCCCCCATGCCTGTATTTTGGACAAGCGGAGCTTGTATGCTTATACGCCGTGAGCTATACCTTAGTGCCGGAGGGTTTGACCCCTCTTTTTTTGCACATCAGGAGGAGATTGATCTTTGCTGGAGACTTCAGGCAATGGGCTACTCTCTCTTTGTAGTGCCGGCAAGCACGGTGTACCACTATGGGGGCGCCTCACTGGATGCGGCTAATCCCCAAAAAACATTTCTCAACTACCGAAACAATCTTCAAGTCTTAGCCAAAAACCTTCCAAAATCGGTTCGGTTTCTGACCCTTTTCTGTAGGTTCTTCCTTGACCTGCTTGCCATGATTTACTTTCTTATTACCCAAGGCCCTCAAAGTGCTTGGTCGGTAGCAAAAGCATGGAAGGCATTTCTGATGACTCGACCAACACCAATACATGTGAAAGTCAATCGTTACGTCGCCTATAAAAACTTGTACCCTCACTCAGTGTTGTTTCGCTACCACTTTCGAAAGGAGCACCACTTTGACCAATTAAAGAATCACCCCTAATACATGAATACTCGCTGGATCCTAATACCGGTACTTTTCGCAATCCTATTACCACTCAACGCCTGCTCCTCACCTGAAGAAAAAGCAGCACACTCATTGCTTGAAAAGGCACATATTGAGTACACGAATGGAGCTTATGATATCGCCATTCAGCTATTGGACAGCATACATACGACCTACCCTACACTCATAAAAGAGCGGCAAAGGGCCTTGGCACTCTCCCAGGAAGTAAAGTTCGCAAAAAGCACTGCGGACTCAGCCAGGGTAGCTCCAATGCTCGAAGAGGCAGTGCAATCGTTAGAGAAAATGCATCGAGACTTTAGCGAGCTCAGCTATCCCGATCTGCCAGATGAAACAATACTAAGATACAAAGGACTAGACGCCTCCTCTAATCCCCGACAGCCATTCCTTGATGCCTACTTGGAGCACAACGGACGACTGCAACTCATTGCCGGATGTGCCTCTCGAAAGCTCCAAAGAATTGAATACATCACCGCATTGGAGACAAGAGGCGACACCTACGTGTCAAGTGACACGATTCCCTATGAAGGTGGACGAAACTACCGCTTCACATCGGACAACCTTGTATTTGAGCGACTGACATTATCCACCGATGCCGGGAAACGGATTGCTGCATTTATCGCAACAATCCCTATTTCCACTCCTATCCGAGTCACATTCTTCAGTGGCACAGGAGAAAAGAAGCATAGCTTTGTACTCTCTCAAAAAGAACGCACAGCCATCAAGGGGTGTTACGACTACTTTAGCACCTATGTTTCCATAAAAGATATGGAAGATATCCTAAACAAGCATGAACAACGCCGACTGCGCTACAATCTAGCCAAAGTCTGAGACATCTATGCACAACAAAGGACAGCTCTGATGACAAAGTCGGTGCTGCCTTTCTAAAAGCCCCACTGCGCAAGATATTGCAGTGCCCACCCTTCCTTAGCGCATGGGGATACTACTAACTTGACTAATGAAAAATTTTAAGCTAACTTTGTGACAAGAACCGAGGTGAAAGTGACCTAAGGCACTAGCACCTCTCACTTGCATACAAGTACCACCAGATCACAGAGCAATGAACGTATCGTATAGCTGGCTAAAAAAGTATATAGACACAGATCTCTCTCCGCAAGAGATCGGTGCAATCCTTACCTCTACCGGATTGGAGGTAGGGACTGTCACCGAGCACCTAAGTATCAAAGGGGGGCTAAAGGGGATCGTAATAGGCAAAGTAAAGACCTGTATACCACACCCCAACTCAGATCATCTAAGCATCACCACAGTTGATCTTGGCCCGGAGCTTACTCCGGATGGACCAATACAAATCGTGTGCGGAGCACCAAATGTAGCCACAGGTCAGACCGTGCCGGTAGCAACCATTGGGACCGTCTTGTACAGTGGAGAGGAAAGTTTTACGATAAAGAAAGGACGCATCCGAGGTGAGGAGTCTTATGGCATGATTTGTGCGGCAGACGAGATCGGTGTAGGCAGTGGGCACGATGGAATCATGGTTTTGCCGGATGATCTACCGGCTGGGTTACCTGCAGCAGAGTACTTTGAAGTCAAAGAAGATGCAATCATTGAGGTAGATATTACCCCAAACCGCATTGATGGAGCATCCCACTATGGTGTGGCGCGAGACCTTTACGCATACCTCTCAACTCATAGCTACGAGACACAGCTACACAAGCCGAAAGTCTCCACGATCAAGGGAACGGGAGAGCCTATAAAGATCACGGTAGAGTCCCCGGAAGCTTGTATCCGATATACGGGGGTGGTTATCAAGGGGGTAAAGGTGGGCGAAAGCCCCGACTGGCTCAGAGGAGCACTAGAGCTGATCGGACAAAAATCTGTGAATAATGTGGTGGATGTCACCAACTATATACTCCAAGAAATCGGCCAACCCCTCCACACCTTTGACCTCGCTACCATCAGAGGTGGAAGCGTACACGTGCGCTTGGCCAAGAAAGGAGAGAAAATAGTCACACTAGACCACACCGAGCAGGAGCTCAATGAGGCAGACCTCTGTATCTGCGATGACCATGGTCCCATGTGCATCGCCGGAGTCATGGGGGGGATAGACTCAGGGGTTACGGACAAAACCACGGACCTCTTTTTGGAGTGCGCAACCTTTCACCCGACCTATATTCGAAAGACAGCCCGAAGGCACGGCATGAATACAGATGCCTCATTTAGGTACGAAAGAGGATTGGATCCTGAGGTAGTACCCTATGCTCTGGCGCGTGCGGTTGACCTAATCCAAGAAGTCGCTGGAGGACAAGTGGCAAGCAATGTCTACGACTACTATCCCAATGTTTTGGGACCATATGAGGTAGAGCTATCGCTATCCAAAACGAACAGACTGATCGGAGTAGAAATTTCCAAGGAAAAAATCTTGCAGATACTGAATGCCTTGGAGATCAAAGTAACGGAAGACAGAGGTGATGCATTGAGCTTGAAAGTTCCACGCTATAGATATGATGTCACCCGAGATGTTGACGTAATCGAAGATATTCTGAGAATCTATGGCTACAACGAAGTGCCGATAACCAACACTCTGACTAGTACCATTTCGCCGGAGGGCTACACCGACAAAAGTATGCGACTGCAACAAGTCATCAGCGAACAGCTCGTCGGTTCAGGGTTCAACGAGATACTCAACAATTCACTTTCAAAAGCAGAGTACTATCAGTCGGACGAAGAAAGCAAACACTCTATTCGACTCCTCAATCCGTTATCTGCAGACCTATCCACTCTGCGTATGAGTATGGTACATGGTGGGCTGGAGACAGTAGAGTACAATCTCAAGAGAAAGGCGACCAACCTGAGGCTCTTTGAATTCGGAAACACTTACCGAAAAGCAGACGAATGCGCATCTCAACCCCTCAAGGGCTATGAAGAGACCTATACCCTTGCACTATGGATGACAGGGGACGACTTGTCCGACAACTGGTGTACCTATGGCAAAAAGCAAACCCCATATGAACTAAGTGCCGTTTTGAACAATATTCTGAGACGCATCGGTCTATCTAGTGGAGAATACAAGGCTACACAAATCGAGGACACTTCCTTCTTTGAAAAAGGTGTGGAGCTGACACTCAAGGGTGGAAAGAAAATAGGCAGATGGGGCGTAATCAGCCACAGTATGCTGGAGCTTCACGATATTAACACACCTGTCTTTTATGCAGAAGTTTTGTGGAACAATCTTCTAGAGAGGGTATTGGATCGCACGCCAAAAATCAAGGATATTCCACGCTTCCCGGCAGTAAGGAGAGACTTCGCGCTTGTATTGGATAGCCACATCCCATTCTCCGAGGTAGACCGAGTGGCTAGGGAGGCTGAGCGTAAATTGCTACAGAATGTTGTGCTCTTTGATGTGTACGAGGACAAGCGCCACCTTCCAGAGGGCAAAAAATCCTATGCCGTAGCTTTTACCCTCCTAGATACAGACCAAACACTATCGGACAAAGTCATTGATAAAACTATGAACAAAATCTACTCCGCTCTCAATCGCGAGCTAGGAGCCGAACTAAGATAAACAAAGAACAACACCATCCAATGGGAAGAGCATTTGAATACAGAAAAGCGAGAAAACTAAAACGCTGGGGCAATATGGCCCGCACCTTTACGAAGCTAGGTAAAGAAATTACCATAGCGGCAAGAGAAGGAGGGTCTGACCCTGAAACCAACCCACGCCTGAGAGTCCTGATCCAAACCTCCAAAAAAGAAAACATGCCCAAGGACAATGTTGATCGTGCCATCAAGCGAGCAACCGAAAAGGACTTCTCGGACTATAAAGAGATGAACTACGAAGGATATGGGCCTCATGGTATCGCAATATTTGTCGAAACAGCGACGGACAATACTACTCGCACCGTTGCAAATGTTCGGAGCTTATTCAATAAGTATGGTGGAAACCTCGGGACGACCGGAAGCTTGGAGTTCCTTTTTGACCACAACGTAATCTTCCACGTTGACCTCAAAGGACAGGACGTAGACACAGACGAGTTGCTACTTGAGCTAATTGACTACGGTGTGGAAGAGGTTGAAGTCGAGGATGGTGAGCTCGTCATTACGGGAGACTTTGTATCCAACGGAGACATCCAAACCACCCTTGAAGGTAAAGGGTACGAAATCTGCTCGGCTGACTTTGTCAGAATACCTAAAGACACGAAAGAGGTAACCCCGGAAGAGCGCGAATCCATCAACAAGCTAATAGAAAAACTGGAAGATGATGATGATGTGCAAAACGTGTTTACCAACATGGCTGATGACAGCGAGGAAAACAACTAATCTCCTCGTACCGATAGTATCAATGATATTTTAGCTCTGAGAGGCTCAAAAAGTACCCACCTACTTTTTGAGCTTCTCTCAATAAAAAAGATGTTGAACACTCTCCCTGACCTCCTAAGTCATTTCTCAAAAACCAAGACTCTAAACAAGCTCAAACGACAACTAAGTCATCAACGCATACAGCTATCAGGCTTGCATGGCTCTGCTCCGGCGCTGGTGCTAAAAAGCTTAGAGTCTCCTCTTCTCTGCATTGCGCCGGATGAAGATGCCGCCGGCTATCTCTTCAGCGACTTGGTTGCCTTAGCTGACCAACAAGAGACCTCGGAGGTTGTATTCATGCCCTCTCTCTACAAAAGAGGGATCCGCTACGGTCAGAGGGATGCCGCCAACGAGGTACTCCGCTCTCAGGTAATCGATGCACTTCGTTCGGGGACTCAGCCACAGATTATCGTCACCTTTCCTGCGGCCTTGATGGAGTTGATCCCGGATGCAGATACACACGACGAGCGCAAGCGTATCATACGAGTGGGCGAGGAGATCCGGCGTGCACCATTTAGGGAAAAACTCTGGGATCTAGGATTTGAGGAGGTTGACTACGTCTATCAGCCCGGGCAATTTGCCGTCCGAGGAAGTCTCATTGACATCTTCTCATTTGCCCAAGAGGAGGCGATCCGCATAGACTTCTTTGGGGACGAGGTGGAGAGTATTCGCACCTTTGATCCCGAGACACAGCTCTCACACGACACCCTCGAAGAGGTCACGATATTGGCAGCCATGGACACTGCGACACCGACCGTCTCGCTTCTCTCCATACTTCCACCGGTGTATCGGATCTTCATTCCACAGCTCTCCTTCCTGGACTCCACACTGGAGGAGCTCTTCACTCAGCCCCCGGTACACCCCGAGGACAACCTTTTTGCCACACTGGAGGAGATGCAAGCCATGCTACAAGCCCCCGAGAGCGTACACAGCGAGCTGAGCCGTCGATCAATTCTCGCTCAAGATATCCCCCTCGACCGAAAAGGTGACTGGCTTGAAATACCCTTTTCTCAGCGTCCCGAGCCGCTCTTTCACAAAAACTTCGACATCCTCTCCGACACCCTACTCGGTCTCCAAAAGAAAGGCTATGACACAGCCATCATGAGCAACCAAAAAAGCCAGATCGATCGGCTGAAGTCCATTTTTAGCGATCAAGACAAAGGCGTGACCTTCCTCCCTATACTGCCGACATTGCACGCCGGCTTTGTGGACGATGAGCTCCGCGTAGCACTCTTCTCGGACCACAATATATTTGAACGGTTCCATAATTACCAGCTCAAGAGCGACCGGATCCGACAAAGAGCCTCCGCCCTTACGCTCAAGGAGCTAAAGACCTTTGAATACGGTGACTATATCGTACATGCCAACCACGGGATAGGCACCTTTGGTGGCCTCTTTACTGTGGAAAAAAACGGTAAGTCCATGGAGATGGTCCGACTCAACTACAAGGGAGGCGACAGCCTTTACGTCAGCATCCACTCCCTGCACCACATTTCCAAGTACAAGAGCAAAGACAACGAAGAGGCACCCACTCTGAGCAAGCTGGGCACCGGTGCCTGGGATAAGATTAAAGAGCGCACCAAAAAAAAGGTCAAGGACATCGCCCGAGACCTCATCAAGCTATATGCCGAGCGACTCAAAGTCAAGGGCTTTGCCTACAGTCCGGACTCCTTTCTCCAAAGAGAGCTGGAGGCCTCTTTTCAGTACGAAGACACACCGGACCAAGAGCAGACAACCGCCCAAGTCAAGGCAGACATGGAAAAACCCATCCCCATGGATCGACTCATCTGTGGCGATGTCGGATTTGGCAAAACGGAAGTTGCCATCCGAGCGGCCTTCAAAGCCGTGACCGACGGCAAGCAGGTCGCCGTGATGGTCCCAACCACAGTCCTCGCCTACCAGCACTACCGCACGTTTGTCAAAAGGCTCGCTGACTTTCCTTGCCGAGTCGAGTACCTTAGCCAGAGCAAAACACCCAAGGAACGAAAAGTACTACTCGAGGATCTAAAAGCCGGCAAGATCGACATCATCATCGGCACCCATACACTAGCCGGCAAGACCGTGGAGTACAAAGATCTGGGGCTGCTGATCATTGACGAGGAGCAAAAGTTTGGAGTAGCCGTCAAGGAGCGACTGCGCAAGGCACGCACACACATCGACACCCTCACTATGACTGCCACCCCCATACCGCGTACTCTTCAGTTTTCGCTCATGGGGGCACGTGACCTCTCCAAAATCCAGACCCCCCCCCCCAACCGCTACCCCATTCGCACCGAACACACCGTCTACGACCCGGTAGTTATCGCCGAAGCCGTCAATGCCGAGCTAGCACGAGATGGGCAAGTCTTCTTCATACACAATCGGGTACACAATATCCATGACATCGCTGATGACCTACGCCGAGCCGTACCCGGTGTACGCATCGGCATAGGCCACGGACAAATGCCCACCAAAGAGCTGGAAAAAGTCCTACTCGCCTTCATGAACCACGAGTACGACATCCTCCTAGCCACAGCCATTGTCGAAAACGGCATCGACGTTCCCAACGCCAATACCATCATCATCAACGATGCCCAACGCTTTGGGCTCAGCGATCTCCACCAGCTGAGAGGGCGTGTCGGCAGAGGCAACAAAAAAGCCTACTGCCTCCTCCTCACCCCACCCCTACGCGACCTCACCCCCAACGCCAAAAGACGCCTTGAAAGCATCACCACCTTCTCCGAACTCGGCAGTGGCATCCACATAGCCATGCAAGACCTCGACATCCGAGGAGCTGGCAACCTACTCGGAGCAGAGCAGAGTGGCTTCATTGCTGACCTGGGCTACGAGACCTACAAGCGAATACTGGAGGAGGCTGTCTTGGAGCTCAAAAACGATGAATTTGCAGACCTTTTCGACACCGATGAAAAAAGCAGCACCACCAGCATTTCTGCACAAAAAGACTACGTCTACGAGACCACACTCGACACCGACATGCCCGCCTTTTTCCCCGCCACCTACGTACCCGGTGACAACGAGCGGATCAGCCTATACAAAGAACTGGACAGCCTAACCACCGAGCAAGAGCTGACAGCCTACCTTGACAGGCTAAAAGACCGATTCGGCTCCCCTCCACTTGAAGCCCTAGAGCTAGTCAACGTCGTACAGCTCCGCATGCTGGGCAAAAAGGCCGGAATCGAGCGGCTTGTCCTAAAAAACAAGACACTCATCCTCACACTGGTACAAGATCCGGAGAGCAGATACTTCCAGAGCCCAATATTCAGAAACATTCTCAACAACGCAGGCACAACCCTGGTAGGCAGAGTACACTTCAAAGAAGAAAACGGCTCACGGAGCATCACCATGAAAAACGTAAACAGCCTGAAAGAAGCACACGACCTCGTCCAAAAACTGATTTCCAGACCCGAAATCGACTAAAAGAGAGCATTATTCTCGACCCAACTCATACGGCTCAGTCACACATACGTGGCTGAGTCCTTATCCTAATACTCACAAAGTGGATCAATCAAAGGCAAACCTCACACCCTCACACCCTCATCCACCTGAACAGCTTCCCTCGCTCATTCCCTTCTAGAGCTTTGTACGACAGCTTCCACCTAGGGAACTACAGTTTCCTCCGTATGAAATTACAGTTTCCTCCGCATGAAACTACAGTTTCTTCCGTATGAAACTACAGTCTCATCAGATGGGACTGGAGTTTTAGCCTCTGAGACCAAAGTCTCCGCCTCGGAGTGCAAAGTTTCAAGGCAGAAGAATGTAAAAAAGTTAGTTTTTGGTATCTTGGGTAGCAATTCGGGTACCACAAATAAAGAAGGCAACCGTCCCCACCCAACTAGGCATAAACAACTAATTACTCACGACAAGAACCATCATAAACAAGCCAGTACCGGAGAATGGCCTTCGGCCAAAAGGGAACAAAGGCCAAAAGCCGGGACACAACACAAATCTTTTCAAAACCCACAAAGGAAATGTTCAAAACGACACGACTACTGCTCCTCCTGCTGGCAGTGCACTTTTTGACGCCAAGCGTCTACGCAGGAAACAAGTTTGACCACATACGGCCGACCAAAAACATCATCGTGATGATTGCCGATGGTACCTCCATCAGCGCTGTATCCCTCGGTAGGTGGTATCAGCGTGTCCAAAACCCGGACAAAATCCACCTAAACCTTGATCCCTACCTCAGTGGCACCATACTGACCTACTGCTCCGATGCCCCGATCGGAGACTCAGCACCGACAACCAGCTCATATATGAACGGTGTACCAAGCATGGCCGGATTTGTGGGTACATACCCCCAAAGCACCGACCATGACCTGATTCCACTGGAGCCGGAAATGGCGTATCGGCCGGTAGTCTCGGCATTCGAAGCTGCACGACTCGGACTGGGCAAACGCGTGGGACTCGTAGCCACATCGGAATTTTGCCACGCCACACCGGCCGACTGCATGAGTCACTACTACCGTCGCAACAGCTATGAATACCTGATTCCACAGCTCGCCCAAAATGGAGTAGAAGTACTCTACGCCGGTGGAACAGCCCTCGTGAACCCCGAGATAGAGAGCTACCTCAAAAAAGACGGCATCAAGCTCTACCGAGACGACATGAGTGCTCTAAATGCCCCGGAAGATAAAGTGTGGGGCCTCTACGGAGTCAGAGATGTCACCTACGACCTTGACAGAGACCCAGCCAAAGTTCCCTCACTCGCACAGCTCGCTAAGGCGGCCATCAACCATCTCAACCAAAACAACCCCAATGGTTTTTGCCTAATGATTGAAGGTAGCAAGATCGACTGGGCCGCACACTCCAACGATGCCGTGGCTGTTGCAACCGAGATGCTCGCCTTTGACGAAGCATTCGCCGTAGCACTGGACTTTGCCCAAAAGGACGGCAACACCACAATCATAGTCACCGCTGACCACGGCAACAGTGGCCTAAGCATAGGCCGACGAAGCCTCGGAGGTAAATATGCCGAGACCTCATACCGCGACCTTTTTGGCGCACTGACCAATATCAAAAAAACATCCTGGGGCCTCAAGAATATTCTCCTCGAAACCCCGGAAGACCAAGTCGCACAAGTTTTTGAAAAAGAGTCAACGATCACCCCGACCGACACACAGGTGGAAATTCTAAAGGTCCTGAGGCATATCGGACTACAAAAGAAAGCCAAAGAAACAGCCACCGATCCCGAGACCCTCCTCAGCGAAAAAGCCTACCTCGAGCTACAAGCCAACCCCTACCCCAACACTCTGGAGGGATACATTGCCGCACTGTACAACCAACACATGCACATCGGATTTACCACCTTTGGGCACACGGGAGAGGAAGTCTTCCTCGCTTCGTACGCGACCACTCCCGACCAGAGACTCTACGGGATGAATACCAATATCGACCTGCACAACTACATCCGAGCCATCATTGGGTTAAAAGACAACATGGTCGACCTATCGCACAAATACTTTGCTCCCCACTCGGAGGTTTTCAAGGGCTACAAATACACCCTGAACGGAGACAAAGGCACAGATAAGGTGCTGACTGTCAAAAACGGCAAAAAGACCTTGGTCGTTCCCGCACTTCGCAACGTGGCTTACCTCAACGGAGTTGAACACCGTCTCCCCCTCACAACCGTCTACATGGACAAGACTAACCAACTCTATATCCCGACAGAGCTTGTTAAGCTAATCAAGTAACAGAGCAGAGTTTGCAACCATTACCCAAGGAAGGGACCACAGCCCAAAGGCTTGGTGCCTTCCTTTTTCGTTTTAGGTTTTATTCAAATGAATCTGTATATTGTGGAGGTAAAGAAAAACCAACAAAACTATGAAACAACGGACAACCATAACCACAAAAAAAGTCGGCTTCAGAGGCGAGTTTTTACTGGACGGAGCATCGGCCAAAAGTACTTGGAACCAAATATCCAGCTCTCGAGGACTATCCGAGTGGTTTGCTCCCCATGTCGACCTTACAGGTGTGAGCGTGCATGTGTTTTGGGATGACAAAGGAGATGACCGGGAAGCAATGATCACAGATGCCGCAGACGGAATCTACATTCAGTGGAACTGGGAAGACGACCCCGAAAGCTACATTCGAATGCAAATCGTCACCACCGAACTATCCCAGACAGTCTCACTCCTAGTCGAAGACCACGATCTATCAATGGAGACAGATACACTTAGCGCTCTTTGGGAAAAGCACATCGATCGTCTCCGGACAACCCTCGGCATCGGCTAAGTCGCCACTCATGCAAAGCAAGAGCCCGGCAAAAGGTGCACACAAGGGCCTTTTTTCAACGGGAGCTTTTGAGTAATTTTGTGGCCATGAAATTTGACATACTAAAGAGCGACCCCGGCTCCCAAGCAAGAGCGGGGATTTTACATACGCCACATGGCGACATACACACCCCCATATTCATGCCAGTAGGTACGGTGGGGTCGGTAAAGTCGGTGCATGCGCACGAGCTAAGAGAGGATATCAAAGCAGAGATTATCCTTGGCAATACCTACCATCTATACTTACGCCCCGGGACAGCCGTACTGGAAGCAGCCGGTGGGCTACAAAAGTTCAATGCTTGGAACGGTCCTATCCTCACCGACAGTGGTGGCTTCCAAGTATTCTCACTGGCGCACAGACGCAAGATGACGGAGGAGGGGGTTACTTTTCAGAGCCACATCGATGGCAGCCGACACCTCTTCACTCCGGAGAAGGTAATGGAGATTCAGCGTAGTATAGGTGGAGACATCATCATGGCCTTTGACGAGTGTCCTCCGGGAAATGCCTCCTACCGTTACGCTCGCAAATCACTAGACCTGACCATGAAATGGCTGGATCGTTGCTGGAGCCACTTTCACACAAAGACCACATCACTATATGGATATAACCAAGCCCTATTTCCTATCGTACAAGGGTGTGTTTACCCCGAGCTACGTCGCGAGGCCGCAATGAGAGTGGCAGACTATGGAGCGGACGGAAATGCGATTGGCGGGCTAAGCGTCGGAGAAACGACCGAGGAGATGTACGAGATGATCGAGGTGGTAAATGACGTACTTCCCAAAGAAAAGCCAAGATACCTGATGGGCGTGGGCACACCTGCAAATATCCTAGAGGGAATCGAGCGTGGCGTGGATATGTTTGACTGTATAATGCCCACTCGCAACGGGCGCAATGGACAGCTCTTCACCTGGCAAGGAACTATAAATATGCGCAACCAAAAATGGCGCAACGACCACACCCCCCTAGATCCCCAAGGAACCAGTCGAGTAGATCACATGTACACACGTGCCTACGTTCGTCACTTGATACACAGCGATGAAATACTTGGGCTACAGATTGCCAGTATTCACAACCTTGCCTTTTATCTCGATCTAGTCCGTACGGCTCGCGAGCATATCTTGGCAGGAGACTACACTACTTGGAAAGCCAGCGTACTTCCTGCGCTATCCCAACGACTATGAGAAAGAATCGCTGGGATGACTGGTGCCGAAAGATCGGCATCAAGAGGATTGACAGGTACATTATCGGTCGCTTCTTGGGGACTTTCCTTTTCACGCTCTCCCTGATCATGGCCATAATCGTAGCCATCGACATACAGGAAAAGCTAGACATTATCCTAAATCCTGAGGTCAGCAGGCTCGTCATTCTCCGATACTACATTGCCCTTATCCCATACTTTGCGATACTTCTGACCCCCCTGTTTATCTTTTTGTCGGTCGTGTTTTTCACAAGCAAACTAGCGGCACGATCCGAGATAATTGCGATGCAGGCTGCGGGCATGAGCTTCAAGCGTCTTCTTTTTCCCTACATGGTATCGGCCGGGATAGTGGCGACTGTCTCTTTTTTGTTTTCCAGCGAAATCATCCCCAAGCTGAATGTTTATCGGGTTAGCTTTGAAGACACCTATGTATTTCCAGACATGAAAGTCGTCACGGACCGGAATCTGCAAGTGATGGTCGCTCCGGGGGAGGTAGCTTTTTTTAGCACGTTCGAGTCGGACGACAACACCGGCTACAACTTTTCGCTTGAGAAGTACGACGAAAATAAGTTGGTCAGCAGAATGACTGGGCAGACCATCACCTACGACAGCCTTTACCACTGGACAGTACACGACTACCACATCCGAGACTTTGAGGGCCTGGTGGAAAAAAACAGCTCCGGAGATGTGCTGGACACTATGTTGCTCATCACACCTAGCGACTTGGTAGTGGCATGGCAGGGAGGAGATCAGATGACCACAGGAGAACTCTACGACTATGTCAAGAAACAGAAAAAAAGAGGCGTCGGAAACATTCAGTCGTTTCAAGTAGAGTTTCACAGACGCTTTGCGTCCATCCCTGCGGCTTTTATCCTTACGCTCATAGGGGTAGCGCTGAGTGCCCGAAAAGTAAAGGGAGGAACTGGGCTGAATATCGCCATCGGACTGCTATTGTCCTTTAGCTACATCTTACTCTTCATGATCTCCACCTCCTATGCCGTGAGCGGTGCGTTGGCTCCTCTTATGGCCGCCTGGCTTCCCAACCTGATCTTTATGCCGATAGCCTTTTTTTGCTATCTAAAGGCCCCACGCTAACCCTCCTCCTCCCATGCCGGCGCCACAAGGACTATATGTACAAGTACTGGTACCCTTACCTCTGGACCAGCCGGAGTACACGTACATTCTGGACTTGGAGCACTCAGTGGATCCTACAAAATTGATCGGAAAGCTTTGCTTTATTCCCCTCGGCAAGGGCAAAACATACACCGGGGTGATCACCAAAATCCCGGAGACTCCCCCAGCTCCAAATATCAAGTACAAGCGTATCCTAGCACTACTACCCTACCCTGCTCTGCCACCTACCACCCTAAAACTCTGGAGATGGGTGGCAGAGTACTATATGTGCAGCCTAGGAGAGGTATACCGAGCCGCTGTGCCGGCACCTTTTCGGCCGGATGGAGAGCAACGCTACCGAATATCTGGGGAGGTGCCGGATCTCGGTGAGGCGTTACAGGCTTTTGTGGAAGAACACTCCACATTCTCTCTAAAAGAGCTGAGGAGAGAGTTTCCGGATGAGTACTCCTACCTACTGCAGAAGCTAATAGAGCTAGACGCCATCGTAGCCACAAATGAGCCCAGGATCTACCGCAAAAAAGAGGTTATCGATTGGGCCCTATCTCCCCTTTTTCTCGCCTCCCAAAACGAGCAAAGCCGAGTACTGGAGTTACTCAAACGCAGTCGACAGACCAAAGAGGTGGCCGAACGTATCATTGCGCAAAAAGAGGCAGTGGACACCTCCCCCGTCACGCTCTCGCAACTTGGACAAAGACTCGGACTCAGCAACTATGCCCTAAACAAACTACGAGACTTAGGGGTGATCGTTGAGCAGAGAAAAAGCACGCCCCAATACGTACAAGCAGGAAACAACATGCCCTGTGACACCGCCCCAGACTTTAGCAACAAAAGCATCCTACTCCACCACCTCCCCTTCTCGTCCGTTGAGGAGCGTCTCCACCTAGTCCACCTAAAGAAAGCTGTAGAGTCCGACCATGGGCAGTATCTGCTCCTCCTACCATCTCAGGAGTGCCTAGAGTACGTGGAAGAAAAGCTACAGCAAGTACTTGGGGCGCAATACCGCCCCTACCACAGTGGATGCACACTTGGCGAGAGACATCACACCTGGCACGATGCACTAAAAGGCACCCCTGGAGTATATGTGGGACTGAGAGCCGCAGTCTGGCTCCCCATACCGCGACTCAAAGAGATTGTGGTGGTGGACGAAGAAGACATCGGATATAGACAGTATGAGCCAACCCCCAGATTCACCGCCTCCAGTGTTGCACTCATGATGGCCATGTACTGTCGCGCCAAGACCATTTTGACCTCAGCCAGTCCCTCCGTACAGAGCATGCTCCTTGCCATACAAGGCAGATACAACCTGCTCGAGACACCGACCAAGCACCCCAAAATGCCTACAGTCACCGCTGTAGACATGAATAAGGCATTTGAGCAAAACAAGGTGCAAGCAAGGATGCTCTCATTCGAAATGTCTCGTGCCATCACCACTACTCTGCATGAAAAGCGCCCCATACTCCTGATGTACCAACGGAAAGGATTTGCCAAGTACGTAGAGTGCACCGCCTGTCACTGTGTCCCCACCTGCCCAAAGTGCCACACAGCCTACCGCTACTACAGTGGCAGTCGCAACCTCGTCTGCCCCGTCTGCGGACACTACGAAACACTACCCGACCGCTGTCCAAACTGCAACCAACACACTCTACAAGCTGTAGGTACCGGAGTCGAACGTTTGGCAATGGCACTCAGGCAACTCTATCCGGGCGTGAGCGTTGGACTATGGGACGGCCAAAACAAGCCAAACACACAGATCACCATCTGTACTCTATACACACCACCGCTTGAGCTACTACACCGAGCCGGAATGATCGGAGTCATCCAGCTTGATCTACTCGTGATGAGACCGGACTTTCGTGCAAATGAATACACCTATCGCTACCTGATGACCTGCCTTACCGAGGCAAGAAACGCAAAACACCTCCTCGTACAGTACTTCGTCCAAAGGCCAAATGCGCTTGACGCCATCATGCAGCACGACTACAAGCTCCTCCTTGATCATGAGCTACACGAGCGACACCTCGTGAAGTTTCCCCCTTTTTCACGCCAGCTGGATCTCGTCCTACAGTCAGACAACCGACAAGCTGTATTTGAGCTAAGCCAAACTCTCACACAACAAATCGGTCTCCAACTCCCCACCCTCAGCATACTGGGTCCAACTCCATTGCCCTCCTACAAAAAGGACACCGACATCGGCTACCGGATCACCCTTCTCATCCCCTTGCAAGAAAACCTCAGTAACCTAAGGGCACTTTTGCACAAATGGCGAAAAGAAATTCTGACACAGCACAGAGGTAGCTCACTCTACATCCACTTCGACATGGATCCCCTGTAGAATGACGAGCCCATCCCTCCGTAGCTCTTTTCCAAAACAGGACTAAGACCAAACACAACCAACAGCCACAGTTTTCCACACCGTGAAGACAGCAGTTTCTTCCCCATGAGACTACAGTTTCTTCAGTATGAAACTACAGTTTCACCCGATGGGACTGGAGTTTTCGCCCATAAGACTGCTATCCTATTCCGAGAGGAGATTTCCATACTCACGCGGAGCCGATTCCGGCGGAGTAAAACAAAAGTCTCCTCCGAGGAACGTGTATATTCCTTGGAGGAGACTAGTCGTTTTAGGACGAATGGGGTGTTCTGCTCTGGTAAGCAGTGCTAAACTTTCAGAGATTGATGGTTACCGCACCGAGGACTCCTATTCCTGGTCGAGAATAGTCTATCCAGCGACTTTCGCGCTGATTGATGAGGTTGGTGCCCATGAGAGATAGCCCTAGGTTTTTGTGCAGTTTGTAGCTTATCCGAGCGGATAAGTCGGCCACAAAGGGGATCCGTCCGTACTCTTTTTGCCCCACTGATCGCAAATACTTTATACCACCAACGCCTTGGAGATTGCAGTGGGCGGTGAGTGACGGCAGTATCTGATAGTCTACAGATAGGTTCATCAGGATTGCCGGCCTTCCGGATAAGTGTACTTTGTTTTTGGCCAAGATGTAGTTGTTGTACTGCATGCTTCCGACAATTTCCAGACCTCCTGCGTATATATATCGCGCACTCGCTGTGAGGTAGGCCAGCCCCACATTATTTTTTCTCTGCGGTAGAAAAGTGGTGAAGGGGAGTCCGTGAGCTTGGTCTTTTGGGTCCGGCGTGGCACTGTCGTATGCCCAGTCGTAATAGTCTCGGTAGCTTGCATAGCCACCTCGGAGGTCAAGCGAGAGCCCGGATATGCTTCCGACTTGGACTCCGATAGTAGCATCGTAGTCGGCAAGTGTCATAGCTTTCGAGAGCGAGGTGGGTAGGCTGTAGCGATTGAGCCTGTAGAGTTCACGGAAACCTGTGACCTCCCCCCCTCCTTTTACTGTCGCAAATACTGAAAGGTCGTCCGTGGCTTTCCACTTGGCAGTGATATTGGGTGAAATATGGAGCTTGGTTGAGACCCCATTTAGGAACTGGATGTTGGCCCCACCACGTAGCGATAAGTCCTGATAAACATATGAGACATACGGACTGACAGAGAAGACCATGGGAGTCGAGGTCTCAAGAGTTGGGAGACGTTTGGCAGAGACTTTGGTTGTTTTGAAAAACAAGTCAGCACCAAAGTTGAAGTCATAGGTAAAGATGCCGTATGCCAGTTTTCCTCCGATCAGTAGATCAAGTCCGTTTGCGTTGTTTTTGTCTGTGGCAGAGGCAGGTATTGGCAAGGATTGGCGTCCATACCCAAGGGTACCATACAAGCTGTATTGCCAAGGCGATCTAAGGATGAGCGGTGCCGGACTAAGGTTAAAGTCTATGGCACCTCCTACCATTTGATAGAGGGGGTAGCGGGGCTGTGCTCCATCCGGTGGAGTGGTGCTCATAACGGCGTGCCCGAAGTAGGTCTGCATGTTGTTGTAGGCTTTGGCCGATACGTTGAGCAAGCGATCGGGCAACTTGTGCCCATAGCGGAGGACTACATTGGTGTCGTGCGTATTGTTGAGCGCACGGAAAGACTTGGAGTCACCGGGGACAAGGTCCTTTAGAGAGCAGTGGTCGATGGCAAGATCAACAATGCCGTTTTCCCCGGCTCTAAAAAGAAGTCCGGTATTGAGGCCGAAGCGAGTCGGATAGCCCCCGAAGATCCTAGCATGCCAAGTATGTTGCTTGGGCAAGGAAGCATAGCTCCGGTACACGGGGTCGAAAAGATGAGGCCTAACCTCCATCCTTACCCCATAGGTTGTATTGGCGAAGTTAAGAGACTTTAGTCGGGTGTCACGCTTAGTGTCAAGAGGATTGAAAAACTCTTTGGTAGCCTGCTCTGTATCCGGGATGTACTCACGCTCTAGGATCATTTCTCTCTGTAGCGTGTCGGACTGCTCTGTGTGGGTATTGCTTTGCGCAAAAGACATGGAGCTACCAAGTAACAATAAGCACAGGATATTTATTTTTCTCATCTGGGTTTGCTTTCTTCAATAAAAGGATCAGTGCGATGCCGCTTTATAGTGTTGCCAGTTTCTGATTGATCATATCGACAATTCCGTCGGTGGTATTTGGATAGCTGCCTTGCACGCTTTCGTAGTAAGCGCGTGCCGACTCCTTGTCTCCTAGTTTTGCATAAGTGTCTGCGAGCAAAATGAACCCCCGCGCAAGCCAGTAGGCATTGGATGAACCACGAGTGGTTAGGGCATTCATGCTACGCTGAACCTCGGCATATTTGCCGTGGTCATAGAGATCAAGTGCCAAAATCACATCAGCCATATCGTGGGTGTTGACATTGGGAAGCTGCTTGAGTAGGCGAGCATAGGCAAGGGCTTGTCGCTTGTTGTTGGCTTTGGCGTAGCATTCGGCCGCATAGCCGATAATTTCCGCTTTAGTCCGATCATTCACCTTGAGGTTTCCCATGGCAACATCTTCGGCAAGCTTGTACACAAACTCGGTGCTGTGGCTATTCATTGCCCGCTCACCAGCAAGACGAACAGCATTGCTGCACTCTGTGACATCTTTTGCATAGCCGGCTTTCGCCAAGTAGGCTTCAGCAGCTCTTCCGGGTTGATTGAGTTTGTCATAGGATGCGCCAAGCAAATTGTACACCTCACCAGCAAGGGCAGGATCTAAGCTACGACTGCCAAGCCTCTCAAGTGCTAAGGCGGCACTTTGGTAATTTTTTAAGTTGTACTCAATAAGCGCCTTGCTGTATATAGCCCGATCTATATAGGCACCGTTGGGATAATCATTGATATACCGATCAAGTGCCGATTTGGCTTCCTGCGGAGTAGCGGAGGCCACCAATCTCTCTGCGGCCAAGTAGCTCATTCTATCAAGTTCTTCGGCCGAAAGAGTACTGTCTAGACCCGTGTTGTGCGCAAGAGAGGTGTAGCGGTCAACCTGATTGAGCTGAATACTAATGGACTTCAGATCCTGCAGTGCTATCTTGGCCTCGTCACTTTTGGGATAGTTACGGATAACACGCTCATAGGCTTGCGCTGCATCATTTAACCTATTTTGGTTGAAGTAGGAGAGCGCAAGCTGGAGACCAACTTTTGGGGCCAGATCACTTGAACTGTGTAGCCGGAAAAAACGCTCAAAGGCATTGCGAGCACCCTCCTCATCCCCCGCGAGGGCCAAGCTTTGCCCTTGCTCAAAAAGGGCTTTTGGAGCAAGCTTTGAAAGAGGGTATCTTGTAGGCAACTGAGCCAAGACAGCGGCTTTGCCTCTATAGTCCTTTTGCAATCCAAGTACGACACCTCTGCTATAGAGTGCATAGTCGGCTTCGTTGCCACCCGCTTGCTCTGCTTTTTCAAAAAAACGTTGTGCCTCTGTATAGTCTCTCTTCTGAATCCTTATGTCACCAAGTCGATTGAAGACTCCGGACCGCTCGTTCGCACCCAAATCATTGTTGTCCGACAAGTAGGCGAGAAAAGCCTTTTCTGCATCCGAGTACTGTTTTGTATTGAAGTACGCATACCCGAGTGTGTAATAGGCATTTTTATTCAGCGGCAGATCCTTGGGGCGTTGCTTGAGGTAACTGTTGGTATTTTGGATGGCATCTGAATACTTGCCTTGTTGATACGCCGCCTCACCAAGCCACAAATAAGCCTCGGCCACACTTGTCGCATCGCTAGCAGTGCGAATAATATCCCGATACTGATCAACAGCCTCTGTAGCTTTGCCCTTGGCAAGTGCTTGGTTGGCCTTCCCTAGTCGTACCCTGTCCCGAACGCGCTTGAGTCGCTCAGGCATAGGAACTATGGAGTTGAGCTCTTTCAGTGCCAAGGAAGTGTTGGGTTCATTTAGGTACGCATCCTCCAAATAGCCGATTGCCATTGGGCAATACTCACTGTCGTGGTGTTGACGGATAAAACCAAGCAAACGACCTGATCCAGGTCCCACTCGCCCCGGAGCACTACTATATACCGCCAAAGCTGAGTTATAAGCCGCTGTTTCTGTCAGTGGCGTAAAAGCATTGATCTCAACAGCTTGATCAAAGGCAGCACCTGCAGTAGCGATATTTTGCGAAGCTAGGTGCCCTAGGCCAAGATAATAGTAGGCAAGTTGTGCCATGAAGTCTTTTTGCCCGGAAGGCACACGCTCCAAGTAGCGAATAGCCTCGGAGCTTCTTCTCAGTTCGACCAACATTTTTCCCAAGGTTAGGAGCTCTAGTCGTCCCGGATTATCCGAGCGCATGACATAGTCGGACAAATACTCCACGGACACTTGCTTTTGCCCAAGGTTAGCCGAAGCAAGGCCGGCTGTTTTGAGCAAAGAGAGATTAACCGCCGGATCCAGATGTGGCATAGACAGTCCTTGACGTGCGATACGGAGCGCCTCCGAATACTTTGTTTGCGAAAGTTCTCCTTCGGCAATATATGCAGTGGCATAAGTCCCATAAATAGCATGGCCCTGTATTTTTTTCAAAAGCGAAAGGCCTTTCTCTGCCTCACCTGTTTTTAGATAAAGGTAACCGGTATAAAAGGTTGCGTCCTCACGAAAGGTGTCGGAATACACAAGTGGAGCAAACCTTCGGAGAGCCTCCGCATACCTACCCTCACGCATCAGTGCATACGCAAAATAGTAGTCCGTTGCGACAGCCATACGCTCCGGCAGTTGCTCTGTGTCCACCCTTCTGTACCAAGGGATAGCTGCACTATACTGCTCACGTATATAGTACCAGTCTCCTAATCGCGCACATGCATATGGCAAATATGCAGAGTGGGGATATTGCTCAATGAAGTGTAGTAGCTTGACCTCGGCTTCTCCGGCATCAAGAACTCCTCTGGCAACAGCATCCAAAAAACGAGCCTCTTCCTCAAGGGCCGGTAGAATCCAAACATCTCGATAGACAGGCACAAGCCCCTCTATCACCCCCACGTTACTCTGTAGCTGAGAAGCCTCACGCGAGCGCAACAGGTGATCCAGCTGATCGTCATAAGTCTGAGACAGTGCGCTCGAGGATAAGCATAGTGCCAGGGCAAAAAATAGAGATTTATACTGCATACATTTAGTCCAAAATAACGATGTACAAGTTAGTCAGTACCAAAGTTACCCATTTTCTGCACAATGCGATTTATACGAAGGAGTACAGCCCTGCCACATAGTCTCCTTTCTAAATTTGAAGCACTGTCACACTTCAGGGTGAAATGTGCCACACGCATGTCAAAACCTAATAAGTTTTTTGTCCCGATATTTTTTGTGTAAATTCGCACGGCAATGTATGTGGCAAACATTCTAACTATTGGTCGCCATATTTTGTGAACAAACACGATTTTGGCATCTGCCCCGACCACACAGACGACCGGTATCGCGTGCATGGTCACCTGAGGCTACCTTTAGGATGGACCTAGCACCCCGTAAACAAAAAGACACAGATCAAGAAAATCCAATGAAGAATTTCCTCAAGATGACATTGGCGTCCTGCTTGGGAGTCATCCTTGCAAGTGGCGTTGTTATGATTCTTTTTTTCACACTTCTCAGCTCAGCTGTAGGAGCCTTAGTTAACTCCTTCTCCGGATCCAGCGTTACAGCTGTAACCCCCACTGATGGATCCGTACTCCTCTTGGACTTGGAGGGAACTCTATCGGACCAGTACACGACAGACTACTTTGAGGATCTTTTCAACCAGGGTAGGCAGAAAAACTTTGCATTGCCAGAGATTCTCCGTGCTATAGCTGCTGCAGAAGACGACCCCATGGTAGAGGCCATCATACTAAAACTTGAAAACTGCAATATGGGTTTTGCCAGCGCACATCAGTTGCGAGACGCTCTAGAGTCCTTCAAGCAGTCGGAGAAAAGAATTTACGCCTACTCAGATCTGTTTTATGGGTATGGAAACTACTATGTAAGTAGCGTAGCGGACAAGATTTTCGCAAACCCCAAAGCCACATTGGGTATCACCGGACTAGGCTCCACAGTGCTGTTTCAGCGTGGTCTACTTGAAAAACTAGGGGTCAAAATGGAGGTGTACAAGGTAGGTACGTTCAAAGGGGCTGTAGAACCTTATGTCCTTGACAAGCTAAGCGATGCCAACCGCATGCAGATACAGACCTATCTGGATGGACTGTGGAACGGGACACTATCCCAGATAGCCTCTAGTCGCAACATTTCGACAGAGGTGCTTCAAAACTTTGCTGACAGCGCACTCTTCTTGAAAGGGATTGAAGAAGCTGTAAACCGCAACCTGATAGACAGTCTAGTCTATGAGACAGACCTAGATGGCATTCTGGCCAAGGAGGTCCTAGGAGATGAGAATGCTGATCTCAACATCCTACGAGTCAATGACCTTCTCTCTCCAACAGACGAAAAAGCAGAAGGCAACATCGCGATCCTATATGCCGAGGGAAACATCGTAGACCTCAAGCCTGAGAACAACCCATTTGAATCAGACATCAAGCAAATTGACCCGCGAGTCGCCGAGCAACTAGCCGAGCTTGCAGAGGATGACGATGTTGATGCTGTTGTCTTTAGGATTAACAGTGGTGGAGGGTCTGCCAGAATGTCCGAACTGATTGCTCGTGAAGTCATCCGACTAAAGGCAAAGAAACCTATTGTGGTATCTATGGGCGACTATGCCGCCAGCGGAGGATACTATATTGCGTCCAACGCAACCAAAATCCTTGCTGACCCATACACTCTGACCGGCTCAATTGGTATTTTTGGACTAGTTCCCAATTTCACAGGCACAGCTGGCAAGATTGGTCTCACCCACGATACAGTCAAGACGGCCAAGATGGCCGACTTTATGAGTCCACTTCGGCCATCTACTGCGGAGGAAAAAGCAGTTATGCAGGAGATGATCGAAAAAGGCTACGATGAGTTTTTGACCCGTGTGGCTCAGGGACGCAACCTAACAAAAAAGCAAGTAGATTCAATTGCACAAGGAAGGGTCTGGCTAGGCAGTGATGCCCTAGAAATTGGACTCGTGGATCAACTCGGCAATCTGCAAGACGCAGTAGAAGAGGCTGCTAACTTAGCCGATCTCAGCGACTACACTATTACCGATTACACCCAGGTAATGAGCTGGACAGAGGCTCTTTTCGGCTTTGACTTGGGAAAAACGGTCCGTTCGTTAATGCTCAGTCCTGAAGAAAGAGCCATGAGAATGGTCAATAAACTGACCAAGGAAATGAGTGGGATCCAAGCCGTTCCCCCCTACCCTCTGACAAACATACGTATGGAGAACCAAGAGTTGATTTACGACCTAGGACAGTAACGTAAACAAAGAGAGTGAAATGAAGAGACGTGGCAATATCCTCCTGAAGCTTCCGGCCATACTGTATGGAATCGGCAGCTGGCTGAGGAATGTCGCATTTGAGCTACAATTACTCCCATCGATCAAACCCAACATTCCTACCATTTGTATCGGAAATCTCTCTGCCGGTGGAACAGGAAAGACCCCACATGTGGAGTTGCTGATCCGATTATTATCCCCCAAGTATAAGGTAGCAGTTCTCTCAAGAGGCTATGGACGCAGTAGCAAAGAGCCAATCATAGCAGGCCCAACGGATACAGCACAGACAATCGGTGACGAGCCATTTCAGATCAAGAGAAAGTTTCCGGAGATCATGGTCTATATCGATGCTAACCGTCGAAGAGCACTTGCATGCATGGAGGCTATGCCGGAAGCAATCAGGCCAGACGTGGTGTTAATGGATGATGGATTTCAACACCGATATGTGATTCCGACATTCAATATCTTGCTCACCCCATTTCACCTTCCCTACACTCAGGATGACTTGCTACCGTATGGTAACCTAAGAGAGTCAATGTCCGGAGCAATTAGAGCAGATAGCATCATTGTGACCAACACTCCGCCGGATACGAAGCCTATCGGAATACGAAACATAAAGATGGAGCTAAACACCCTGGACTACCAAGAAGTCTATTTTAGTCGTATAGTGTACGAAGAGGTGACGCCACTATTCTCTGATGGGAACGACATTTATCCGAGCACAAACACACCTATCCTAGGACTAGCCGGAATAGCTGACCCAACAATATTCATAGATACCATAAAAAACAGCTACCAGCAAATATTAGACATGCTTCTCTTTCCGGATCATCACGCATTCACGACTCAAGACATTGACAAAATCGTTGACCAACTTGAAGATGACCCCGATGCTGTGCTCCTAACTACCGAAAAAGATGCCATGCGCCTACTTGCCTACGAAAGTATTCTTTCTGAGGATGTCAGAAGACGCATTTGGTACTTGCCCATACAAGTATACCTATCTCCTAAAAACACAAAGCGATTACTCGAAAGAGCGGACCGTGCCATCAAGTACAATACTCTCCACTACTAGATCCCATGGATGTCAAAGAAATAAAAGTCATCAACAAGAGCAACAACCCACTTCCCTCCTATGCCACACCTGGATCTGCCGGACTTGACATCTGTGCTTTCTTAGACCGAGCTACAACCCTGCAACCAATGGAGCGAAAACTGATCCCTACCGGTCTCTACTTTTCAATTCCCGTAGGATATGAGATCCAAGTACGTCCCCGAAGTGGATTGGCAATCAAGCACGGCATCACACTTGTCAATGCTCCTGGAACAATAGACTCAGATTACCGGGGAGAGCTTGGACTACTTATCATCAACCATTCAACCGAACCATACACCATCCAACCGGGCGAGCGTATTGCACAGCTAATACTATCTAAGTACTCTCAAGTAACCTGGCAGGAAGTTGACACCTTGGACACAACAGAACGGGCTTCCGGAGGATTCGGGCACACTGGCAAGTGAATGTCCAAAAGATGACAGAATCATCCAAAACTGACAGAAAGAGTAGTTATAGAAGAGATGGATCAGTCTTTGCATTCAGCATTTGTGTGAAGACTGTAAATCAAATTACCATAATATGAACAACAAGAAACATAAAAAAGATAGAAGCGACGAGCAACAAGATGCGATGACAACCCGTGAGATAACAGATGATACAGAAGTAACCACGGAAGAGACACAAAACCAAGTACCAGAAGAAAACAAAGAAAGCCTTCTAGCACAAGAGCTTGAAAATCTCAAGGACACACATCTACGCCTTAGGGCCGAGTACGAAAATTTTCGGAAAAGAACGCTTCGTGAAAAATCCGATCTGATCAAATATGCCGGAGAGAAGGCTATTAGTGCATTCTTAGAAGTAGTTGATGACTTTGATCGTGCACTATCCAACATTCCAGAGACTGAAGAGAATAAAGAACTTCGGGACGGAGTGGAATTGATACGTCTCAAGATGCTCTCCAAACTCAAGTCACAAGGAGTAAACGAAATGGAGGTGATCGGCAAGGACTTTGATGCTGAGGAGCATGAGGCTGTAGCAATGGTACCGACAGATGAGCAAGACAAAAAAGGGAAGGTAATTGATTGTGTCCAAAAAGGCTATACGCTCAATGACAAAATAATCCGTCACCCAAAAGTGGTAGTCGGTCAGTAAGAGGACCCATATATAATACGTTGGAAATTTAAGACTAAAAACATGCAGGGCACAAAGCACGTGACCGGCGTGTCTCTTTGAAAGACAAAGCAGATAAATGACCAAAAGAGATTACTACGAAATACTTGGCGTCTCCAAAGATGCCTCGGATGACGAGATAAAAAAAGCATACCGCAAAACAGCAATAAAATACCACCCCGACAAAAATCCCGGGGACAAAGAAGCTGAGGAAAAGTTCAAAGAAGCGGCTGAAGCATACGATGTACTTCGTGACCCAGACAAGCGAGCTCGTTATGACCAGTTTGGGCATGCTGGTGTTGATGGAATGACCGGCGGGGCTAGCGGTACAGGTGGCATGAATATGGAAGATATCTTTAGCCAGTTTGGAGATATTTTTGGCGGATTTGGCGGATTTAGTGGATTTGGCGGGTTCTCAGGTAGACAAGATGGTGGAGGCTATCGGTCTCGTGGAGGAGACATTCGTATCCGAGTCAAGGTAACCCTACAAGACATCCTCAATGGAGCAGACAAACGAGTCAAAGTTCGCAAGGATATCGCGTGCAAACACTGCCATGGCAGTGGTGCCGAAGAAGGGAGCAAAGCAGAGACATGCCCGACTTGTCACGGATCGGGTACGGTTATCCGGACACAAGACAGTATATTTGGTCGTGTACAGACACAATCCACTTGTCCGACATGTAGTGGCTCAGGTCAGATTATCAAGAACAAATGTAAATACTGCCATGGATCCGGCGTTGAGCGAGGCGAACAAGAGGTTAGCTTTCACATACCTCCCGGAGTGGCAGAAGGTATGCAGATGACAGTGAGCGGAGCTGGAAATGCGGGCCCAAACGGAGGTGTAGACGGCAACCTTCTTGTATTATTTGAAGAAGTACCCGATCCCGACTTTATCAGAAACGGCAATGACATCGTCTACAGTCTACTCCTCCCGATACCAACAGCACTAATGGGTGGTAAGGTAGAAGTGCCAACACTAGATGGACGTGTTCGTGTGACTATAGAGCCAGGGACACAACCCGGCAAGATACTCCGTCTCCGCAACAAGGGTCTTCCAAGCACACGTGGTTCAGGAAAAGGCGACCAACTCATTTCGGTACAGATTTTTGTTCCCAAAAACCTGCGTGATTCTGACTTAAGACTGGTGCAACAGCTAAATGACATTAGTGCATTTTACCCAACAGAAAAAGACAAGAAACAATTCATCGCTGATCAGAGGATGAAGTTTGATCGATACGAAGACTAGTTGTATCACAACAGAGAAGATAGACCCTCTAGGTAATATAGTCATCAAAAAGCTAGGGTGTGTCAAAACAATAGTTTTGGCACACCCTAGCTTTTTGACTTTTTGCCTACAGCACATGTATAGTCTTTGACATCACAATCTCATAAAAGAGAGGGTGCCCCGGACACGTCCGGAGCACCCTTTTCTCTCTCTCTAAATGAAAGCAACTAACGATAGAGCTTGATTTCACTAAAGCCTACCGCATACCCCCATCCATCCACTCGCTCAATATGGATGATCACAGACTCTGCATCATTAATAGGTTCGATTAATTTGATAAGTCTAAATTGATCAGGATTGCTGTACAAAGCAGGAGGATCCATAATCTCAACATTCCCGAGTGCATGCTCCACTCCATTTTTGTCTAAGTACTTGAGTTTAAGCTCAGAGGGAAATGTCTTTAGAGACATGCTCCCCCAAAATTCCTCTTGCTGAGCTCTCAGACCAATAGCCTTGAGAGATCCTCCAATACCATCTATCCTGAACGGGTAACCAACATAGACAGATATCCCTGTCATCGGATCACCATCCGTAATGGCGGTATAGTCACCATCTGGCATACCCTGAGTGTACTCAGCACTTGAATTGAGCGAAAGTTGCCCCACGGGGATCTGTTCCAGTCCGTCATCAGTCTTCTCTACACTCCACAGTCCATGGACATGATCATGGCTTATATGTAGGATGACATTGAAGTCCGAAGTATTAGAGGAAACTTTTGCTCCCTTGTCCTCAGACATCAGTCGCAATGGAATGCAATAGTACCCCTCATCTAAAGACTTAATATCCAAAAGTTTCACAGAAAACTTATCAACACTCTCCACTTTTCCCGCCGGAACGGTGACTGTACTTGTCACCAGTTCGTATAGCTTTGGAGCAAGAATGCCCACCTTTGACATAACCCGGGGAGCTAGCTTGGCTTCAAAAGGCTTGGCCTCTGTGTTGACCATCACCTTTCCAGTGTAGTCATTTTTGATAGGAGAGGTCAACCTGAGAGGGAAACGTACAGTTCCGTCTTCTGCTTGGAATTCCAAGCGCCCGTTAAGAGTATAAAATGTGGCCTCTGTGACAAGTTGTTGCATGCCATTTTCGCGGACATAGGACCTTGTAGAATAGTCTTCTGACACGGTATCTGATGGGAGCAATAGTGTTCCTATCCGAGAGTCCTTACATGACGTAAATGCGAGTGCAGCGAGGACACAGATGAACGCACAGCATTTATTATTATATTTATTCATGTGTTGTTGCCTTTCAGTATTACTTTTACTTAAACATTACATCCGGCGTCCATACTACCGATCCGCCTCCCGGAACAGTGGCATCGGGGTTCTTTCCCGTAGCGTCTTTGAAGGTATTACCTGTTCCTTCGTCTAGTCTCCAATAGCCTATGAGTCCTTCGCTCTGAGGATTGCAGTTGTACATGTTATCCTGCAGTTGCTTTGGCGTACGTGCCACCTCCCATAGGCGGAGCTGAGCAACTTGAACATTGGCTCTCAGATAGTCGGTATTACCAAAGCCTGGAGTCTTTCCTAGCCACACCTTGCCGGCCGGCAGATCAAGCTGGTTATCAAGTTCACCGTTGACATAGATATAGAGTTTGGTATCAGCACAAACCATTGCAATATGGTACCAAGTGTTTTCCTCAAAGAGCATATTGCTATTGAGTTGAGTTCCTTTAGTCTTGATCTGAAAGCGATTGCCCTCTATTGGTGCATCACCAAAGCGACAGAAAATTTCACCATCACGATGCTCGCCATCAACCTCAGCTCCGCTTCCCCATCCGCCAAAGAGTGCTTGGTTGTTGAGCTGGCCATGACGCTTACCCAGTAGGTCCGCCTTTACCAAAAACTCAACAGTCCAATTGACCAAGCCGTGTTCTTCAGCGAGATTGAATCGGAGGTTGGAGCTAGAGTTCATGGTCAGAACAGGTTGAATAGCCTTTTGCTTGAGGATATATACAATCCGGTCACAGCCATCCAGCAAAGTGTACGAACCACCCGGAGAAGCTATCCTAAAACCTATGGCATAGCTCTTACCTGAGTCCTTGAGTTCCTGGGAGAGCGGTGGTATCTCTATTACAATCGGGTCGGATAGGACTTCTCCTTTCTTAATAACAGTAGAGGTCCCTATGAGCTTGTAGCCCTCAAGGGGGAGGGGCTCTAGCTCAGTCCCATTGACCTGATTGTATGCCTTGACCACCTCGGCATCAGGTAAATATTGCACCTGAATGTCCTCCTTGGCCGGCTCAGAAACTTGGATATTGAACTGAGTCGTAGTTGCACTCTTGGCTACCTCTACATTTAACCCCGTGTTGACTGCAGTTTTTGTCTGGGATATGTATACTTGGCCACTAAGAGGAGTATATGCTTGCTCCATCTTGCAGCCGGATAGTGTGGCAATCATCAGTCCTGCGGTAGCTGTCAGGATCCTTGTCACATATTGTCTATTGTTTATTATCATTTCTTTATCTAAAATAGATGAGAATTTAGTGTATAGCGGGATTCATGATCTGTATCGCACTTCTCAGGTATGGGTAGGTACCTTTTTTCCCTTGAACACGATACTCATATTCCATGTGAAAGGCACCAACTCCGCCTTTGCGGTATTTCTGACCTTTCCAATCACACATGTACTTAGCGAACCAAATTAACTGAGGATCGCCATCATACGGACTTTGACCACCTTTGGCTGCCGCACTCTCAAAGTTGGCACACCAAATCATCTTTCGGGCGACCTCCTCGGGAGTCATATGATCTTTGTAGTGATCCATCACGTTCGCATACCTAGAATCCAATGACCCAGGATCTGCATCGCCATAGGCTTGTATAATAAAGTAATTGAAATACTTGCCATAGTCCTTACCAATAGCGGCCGGCTCACCATCGATTACGAATAGCTTTTTGCGTCCTTCCTCGGTCTCAGCCAGCGGGCCCATCATCTTGCCGAATGTCTCCACAAAAAGATTGATGCGATGGCGGGTACCGTTTTTGTCATAAGCCCACAACTCTTTGTTGGTTTCGAATGGCTGGCCATACGAAGGCTCTGCATCAATATCAAGACCGTCTAGGTCATACTTGATGATTGTATCAGCAACAGCCTTAGCGTACTTGATAATAGCGGCATCAATAGTCTCCGGTGTACTCACCCACTGACCATCCTTCTCTACATCCCAGCCCCAAAAGCGGTGTTGCCATTGGTTCCAGCTAACCCCTTGCTTCTGTAGCTCTTCAGGGATAGGAGGAGTGATCGCATCACCGATCTGAAACATGAGGATACAAGCTAGAGCCCGAGTTCCCTTTACTTTTTGGACGTATTTAAGGTCGGCACGACGTATAGGATCAATGTTCCTCCAACCGCCCCATAGCGATACAAAATCCACGCTATCGGGAAGCCCCCTAAGGGAATATTCGTAGTCTAGCCCTTTGCCTGTCCAGTTTCCATACCAACCGAATGCAACCTGATGGTCACTATCATACTTGTATCTCCTGAGATTTTGATAGTAGGGAATGTTTTTATCTCTAGCAATAAGGGCATCAATCTCAGATGGATCAATATAGGATGCACCTTCTCCGACATGGCTGCTACGGGTGAGGTCAATACTGTATAGAGGCTCTGCGTCGGTCATCTTTTTGCACGAAGATGTCCCCATAGCCAACATACAGAGCAAGAGTGAAATATAGTACTTGAATTGCTTCATATTGTGAGTTATTTTTCAAAATTAGGGGATAAGACTTACTTCTTTTGCCACCACATTTTTGTTGCATAGTCATTTCGACCACCAAGCTGAGACTCCATTAGGCTAAAGTTTTTCGGATCCTTTGTTGCCTCTGATGAGGCGTAGGGGATTCTGTTCGCCGTCTTTAGGCTGGCATAGCCTGGTGTGGGTTGCACCGGTGGATAGATGTTGGGATAGCCGGTGCGCCGGATATCAGCCCATGCCTCAGAACCAAGGGGATATAGTGCAATCCATTTTTGGATCATGAGTCGCTCAAGCTTTTGTTCAAAGGGAGCGGCATTGTCCCAAGCAACGGTCAAGTTGCTAAGCGGTGCACTATTTCTACCATATCCATTAGGAACATTGATATAGGGCATCGGTTTGTCATTGTTGTTGGCAAGGTACTGATCAGCCTGATCAACACCCCACTGCTGGAAGGAAAGGCGCACACCCTTATTATACCAGTCCTGCGCACTACCGCCTACGTTCCATCCTCTCAGATCACCCTCTGCACGCAAAAAGGCAACCTCAGCAGCGGTCATCCAAATACTGGCTTTATCTTCCGGCCATATTGCTTGAGAATAAAGCTCAAGAGCCTTAGCTTTCACCCCTATAAAGGCTCCTGCTTGTAGCCCTACAAGACTGCGATCAGCCGGAGTTTTGGCCGGGGCAAAGTACTTTTCGGCACGAGGATCATGATAGCCACTGAGGTAAGCGTCCATCTCTGCAGACATGACCGCATCACCCCACTCCACCGAGGTCTTATAGATTCCGGCCGGCTTGTACTGATAGGTTAGGTTGTCTCTATTTGTTTCGATAACCCCATCACGGATCGCCTTTTCACCTATAGTCCGTGCCAAATCAGGCTCTACAAGGCTCATCCGAATAGCCATGCGCAACTTGAGTGAGTTTCCAAAAAGTGCCCATCGTCTGATCTCTCCTCCGTAAATCACATCGGCCTCCGGGAAAAGAGTAAAAGAGGGGTCAGCCACAAGTGCTTTTGCAAAATACTCCGTAGCTGTGTCCAGATCTTTCAGGATAGCTTTGTACACCTCACTCTGTGGGGCAAAGGCTCCCGGCTCAGTTCCACCAAAAGGGAAAGGACCGTAGGTGTCCGTCAGATTGAGCAGAGCATGAGCTCGCAGAATAAGTGCCCAGTAGTACACGGGGCTTTCTTTTCCTGCTTCATCTATTATATCCTGCATAGCTCTTGACAGCCGTGGCCAAATTGTGCTGTATGGGAAATTGATCCATCCATCAGGAGCATTGTAGGTGCTGGTCTTAGCATTATTCCATGCATCCTTTGTCTCAGCGAAATAGCGACCGTAGATGTTACCGATCAGGTCATAGGTCATCTGAAAATCGTTTTCCTGTTGAGGGAAAGAGATGTTGAACATCACCTTGAGTGCATTCTGCCCGGACAGATTGTCCGTCTTCAGCTCTTCGGAAGAAACCGATCCTATTGGTCGATTGATTTCCTCAAATGAAGAACATCCTCCCATCAGAAATCCTAGGCATAGCAACCCAATAGCTACAGTCTTTGTATGCGTAGTACTCATAGTCTTTGCTGTCATTAAAATTGAACCTTTGCGGTGAATCCAAAGCTCCGCATTGAAGGCTGCATAAAGTAGTCAAATCCCTGATAGTATGTCCCGGTCGAAGCACTCAGCTCAGGGTCAAAAGGAGCCTTCTTATAGATCATCAAAATGTTGTTGGCATTCACACCCAGGGTGATTCTTGCCTTGTTGGCAAACCAGCCCTCCGGAAGGGTGTAGTTGAGGTGCATTTGCTGTAGTCGTACGTTTGTAGCGCTGTAGATGTAGTTTCTCCACAGAGGCTTTTCTCCTGCTGTACGTTTGTAGTACTCCTCGGCAGAGAGTAGGCCTAGGTTGACTTTCACACCTCCTTTTTCTCTCAGATCCGCTGATGCTTTAGACACCCCATACTGATCAAGGTAGGCTTGTGTCTGAGACATCACGATACCACCGATACGCGCAGATATCAAAAAGCCAAATGAAAGGTCCTTCCACTCAAAGTCATTGAGAAGACCCATGTTAGCCGATGGCAGAGTGGTACCTCTATAGACAGGGTTTGTCAGATTTTCCGGTACAATCGTGTTGTTCTCAACCATTGGGTAACCCTCTTGGTCGCGCTTGATGGACGTGTAGTCGTAGACGTCGCCCATGGTGCCACCCTTGGACAGCACTACCTCGATACCATTGAGCCCACCCATCTTGATTGACTCAGAATCCTCGGACAAAAGCTTGATGATTTTGTTCTGGTTGGCACTAAAGGTATAGCGCGGACTCCATGCAAAGTCACCCCACTTCAATTGAAGACCGGTGGACAACTCAATACCTTGATTTTGGACATTACCGGTCTGTACATACTCCTTGTCGTAGCCGGTTGCGGCTGATGCGGGTCTCAGGAAAGTCTGGTTGGTGGTATTGGAGCGGTAGAGTGTTAGGTCAACATCCCAGATGCTAAAAAACTTACCGGTCAGTCCTACCTCCCAAGAGTTGGTTCGTTCAGGGAAGAATGTCTCCGGGAACTTGATGGTCGAGCCCTTGTAGCCCCCGGTCTCCGGATCAAAAGAGTAGCGATAGGGACTTGCAATATTGGGAGAAATAGCAGAGCCCACACTTGCCCATGATCCCCTCACTTTGAGGTAGCCCACATACTTTTTATACTCTGTTGGGATGTACTCGCTTAGCAAAGCGGACACTCCGACCGAGGGATAAAAGAACGACTCATGAGAGGTCCCGGCAAGCGCAGAGTCCCAGTCATTTCGTCCTGTAATCGTAAGGAAGTAGGTACTCTTATAGCCAAGCTCTGCACTTCCAAAAGCCGAATAAATCAAGTGGCGCACACCTCCAAATATTGGAGCATTCTCTTTTTTGCCTGCCGCATAATCTATCGCATTGGGCGTAAAGATATTGGATGGAGCCCGAAGCCCTCCTCTAAAGCCTTCCGATCGTGTACTCGAATAGTTGGCAGCCCCACCGATGTTACCGGCGATTGAGAAGTATTCGCCTACGTTGAGATTGAGGTTGGCAATCAAATCCCAATAGAGGGCTTGCTCCAAGCCATTCTCATACGAGTAAAATCCATACGGTGAATGGGCAAAAATAGTGGCAGTCGATGCGTGCCGCTTATCTTCGTTTTTGATCTTTGTATTGTCGTACCTAAATCGAGTAGAGAGATCCAGCCAGTCGGTCACTTGCGCCTTGAGCGAGGCGGCTGCCATGTACCGCTCTCTGCTGTTGGTCCGGATCATTCGATGCATTGTCCAGTAGGGGTTCTGGGAGTTGAGGAGCTCACCATACCTCCAGTTTTGCTCGTATATCCTACGGATAGGGTTGTAGGTCTCATAGAGTCGCACACTGTCAAAGTTGTCTCCTCTCGGAAAAAGATAGAGCATAGGCAGTGGGTTGAAATACTGTCCTTGCGCCATCAGGTTCTTGTCCTGGGCTTGGATATAGTTGAGGCTCAGGTCCAGGGTAAAGAGGTCATCCAAGAAGGTAGTGGTGTTACGTGCAGTGACATTGTACCGGTCATAGCCTGAGTTGGGCAAAATTCCCCTCGCGGTTGTCGATCCGAGAGAGAGGTAGGTCCTACTCTTCTCATTACCCACATTCAGGGCGACGGTATTCTGGATATTCATACCGGTTTTGAAAAATCCGGTTGGGTCATACTTGCCATACGGTGCACTAGCTTTTTCCCCCCAGCTTGCGATCTCGCCCGGGCGATTGATGTAGCTGTCCTGAAACTCCGGTAGCACAAATGGACGCAAAAACTGCGAGCTGTTGCTGATCGTCACACTCACGCGCCCTGCTTTCCCGGATTTTGTGGTAATCATGATAACCCCTTGGGCGGCGGCAGATCCGTATAGGGCGGCAGCAGCGGGTCCGCTCAGCACCGTAAGGCTCTCAATGTCATCAGGGTTGATGTCGGATATTCCCTCACCACCGGGTTGTTCACTAAAAGCTCCACCCCCTATATTTCCTTTTGACGTGTTAAACATTGGGACACCATCAATCACGTAGAGTGCCTGGTTGCTGGAGTTGATGGACTTGGGGCCACGCATCACGACACGTGTGGCACCACCGAGTCCTGCCGACGAGGCATTGATATTCACTCCGGCTACCTTTCCACTTAGCGCATTGATGAAGTTGGCATCCTTCACAGTAGTCAGTGCGTCACTCTTGATCTCCTGTACATTGTAGGAGAGTGCCTTTTCCGAGCGTTTGATACCCAAAGCCGTTACCACAAGCTCATCCAGGACCTCAGTATCCTCATGTAGCACAATGCGGATGCTGCTCTGGCCTTCCAGCTTGGTATCCACCGCCTTCATCCCAATGTAGGAGACACGGATAGTGGCTTGCTTGGACACATTCTTCAGGACAAAGCATCCATCCATGTCGGTCAATGTACCGAGACCACTCTGCCCCAGCACTTGTACCGTCGCACCCGGGATCGGTTGGTTGTCAGTGTCCACGACAGTCCCCTTTAGCTCCATGGTCGACTGGGCATAGAGGCCAATCGCCATCCACATTAGGGACAGTAACAATAATAGTCTTCTTTTACTCATAAAATAGTTATAAGGGTTGGACATATAGCACACAGGCTCACCGGCCTGTGCCTAAAAAGGGACCCTCTGATCTACCGAAAAGCAGACCAAAGGGCAACAAAAAAACCGCCCCTCCGCAAGTGCAGAAGAACAGTAAAAATGGACTATATAATAAAAAGGTGAGGCGAGACGCCCCCTCTCCCAAACGATAAGCGGCTGTAAGTCTACGGAGGAGTTGGTACAGAGTGTGTAGCGAGAGTCTCTCTCTCTCTCTTCTCTCCCTTCTAAATTTCACCGATATAGACAAACTATTCACGCTAAAAAACTCTAAAACAAGAACCTACGATAGGATCAACTTCAGAAATTGCGTACCACTGTTGTGATCTTTTCATATTCTTTTGCGCAAACATACACAAATTCAGCAACACAGCAAGGCTCAAAAAGTCGTCCGGATCCCGCCGGCGGTGATGGGCGACAAGCTAACGAAGGGGAAAAAGCGCAAGAAAGCGTACCCTTTGACACAACCCCCAACAATTGGTATTCCAAAGGGCTAAAAAGTCAGCCCTCTGTACTTCCAAACTATTTTTCCCAGATGAAAAACTCAAAATCACTATGTGATTTATTCAAATCACTAAGTGGTTTATTCAAATCACTGTGTGATCTCTAGAAATCACACAGTGATTTTATCTTTTTCATGGGAGAGGACCATCTTTTTCTCCGACCTCGTCGGTTTTTTCTCCAAGGGAAAAAACTTTTCCCCCTAGCCCGACAAAGTACCCGACACGAGCCGTAAGGGAGCTCAAGTCAAAGCAGGGTATGGCACTAACTCTGGGAGGGGCCTAGATCGTAGTAATGATTAGGAAGTTAACACACAAACGGCTAAATTTGTGGGCAAAGCAGTATTAGTATGTGGTTTTTGCAAAGTGAGTTTTATATCTAATCATACGGAGGAGTTTTCCCCTTGTGACAAGGGAGTCTGTTTTGGAGAGTTGGTTGCTCTTGTGGAGGAGCGAGTGGCTCAGGGGTTTCCTTTTGCCTGTTTTAGGTTGCCGAGCGAAGGTTCGGTGGTGCGAGAGGTTGGTCTTGGGGGTGTGGCCACTGCCCGTGCGTTGGATCCGATGGAGTTGCGTGGTGGCACTGCGAGGGATGGTTTTGTGATGGCACCTTTTGCCACCTCCACTGCGTCTCCCAATCTTTTGGTCAGTGAGCGTAGTGGTGGCTATCGAGTGGTGCATCTATCGGGGGACACCGGTGGGCTCACGGACAACCATAGGCCCGTGAGTGGTATCCCCAGTTTGTTGCCCGATGGTTATCGTACAGCCTTTGAGCGTTTTTTGGGATACCTTGACGAGGGAAGTGTGGAAAAGCTGGTACTCGCCCATCGTATGGAGTTGCCGTGTATCTCATCCGATGAGATTGTCTTGGCTTTTTGGCGGGCGCTCGCCCATTATCCCGGTGCTTTTGTATCGCTGTGCTATACGGTGGAGGCGGGGCTTTGGCTTTGCGCGTCACCCGAAGTGTTGTTGCGCGGTGCGGGGGGCAGATATGAGACTGTGGCGCTGGCTGGTACCATGACTCGTGGGCATGGTGACTGGAGTGAGAAAAATCGTCGTGAACATGGGTATGTGCATCGATTTATTTCTGAGGTGTTGACCGAGGAGGGCATTGAGTTTCGGGCTCACGGGTTGCAGACAATTTACTCGGGTAGCTTGCAACATCTGTGTGCCGGTTTTACGCTGGAGTTGCCCAATGGGTATGCTCCGATCGCTTTGGCTGAGCTTTTGCACCCCACTCCAGCCGTCTGTGGCACGCCTCAGGGATTGGCTCGTGATATGATCTTGGGGGCGGAAGGGATTGACCGCTCGTACTATGCCGGATACGTGGGGTGGTGTGGGGCTCCGAATCGTGGGGGAGAGGTAGATCTGTATGTACATATACGCTGTATGCAGTTGTTACCGGGCTTGTCGCTCAGGCTGTATGGAGGGGGCGGTATCGTGTGTGGCTCAGAGCTGGTGAGTGAGTGGGAGGAGGTACTGCACAAGCTCTTGGCCGTCTATGGACTTATTGGTGGTAAAGTGGTGGAGGTATGATGGCGCAGCGTTTTGTGATAAATGATCTTGTGTCTCTGCTTGGTGGGCTTGGTGTCCGCGATGTGGTGTTGTGCCCCGGGAGTCGCAATGCTCCATTGGTTCATGCTCTGAGTCATGGGCTCGAAAAGGCGGTGTGTCACTCAGTGGTCGATGAGCGCAGTGCGGGCTTTTATGCTCTCGGGCTGTCGCTTGGGAGTGGGTTGCCTGTAGTTGTGTGTTGCACGTCCGGTTCGGCTGTCGCTAATCTGCTACCTGCAGTCTCCGAGGCATTTTACCAAGGAGTCCCATTGATCATTGTCTCAGCGGATAGGCCTGAGTGCTGGCTTGGGCAACAAGCTGGCCAAACCCTCCCGCAACGTGACCTTTTTGGGGCCATGGTGCGTCGTGCGGTGTATTTGCCGGAGCCACACTCCGATGAGGATCGATGGTACTGCAATCGCCTTCTAAATGAGGCTCTTCTGGGTGCTTTTTATCCGGTAGTGGGTCCTGTGCACATCAATATCCCGATTAGCAACCCAAGTGTCTGCCTACAGGAGTCTCCCGAGGTGGCTCTTTCGATCGGCAACACTGCTGTCTCCAAAGGACTACAAGGAGGCAGACTGGTGCGTCACCACTTCTCCTGCCAAGTGGAAGCACCCGACTTGGAAAAATTGCTGGAGCGACTTGGTCGTTTTGAGCGAAAGATGATCTTGGTGGGGCAGAGGGCTTGGGGCGTGGATCTTGACAAAGGGGGTGGGATGCCTTTTCCACAAAGTTTGCGTGAGCATTGTCTCTGTATCGGTGAGTCTCTTTGCAACAGTGAGGTGGAGATCTGCTCGCTGGATGCACTGCTTGGCTCGCTGAGCGAGGAGGGTCGTCGTTCGTTGCAACCTGACCTGCTGATAACACTCGGTGGCCATGTCGTATCCAACAAGATGAAGCAGTACTTGCGTGACTATCCACCGATGGAGACGTGGCAGGTGTCACCGGATCCAGCAGTGGTGGATCTTTTTTGGGGGCTTACGGATCTTGTGACAACGAGAGTAGAGCCTTTCTTGGAAGCATTGGCCCACCATCTCAATAGGGATGCGGGGGGGAGCCGGTATGCCGAAGAGTGGCGAGAGCGTATCGCTCACCTTCCGGCTCCACAGGCTCGTTTTTGCTCGCTGGGGGTGATCGGCTGTCTGCTGAGCAAGTTGCCGCGGGAGGGGGTAGTCCTTCACCTGGCCAATAGCTCGGCTGTACGGTATGCGGAGCTATTTCGCAAAGATCATCTCCTACTGACCTTTTGCAATCGTGGCACCAGTGGGATCGAGGGTTCACTATCGACAGCACTGGGCTTTGCCCGTCGTCGTCCGGAGCTACTGCACGTCCTCGTCATAGGGGACTTGAGCTTTTTCTACGACCTCAATGCCCTAGGACTACCCGAGGTGGGGAGCAATGTGCGGGTGCTACTGCTCAACAATCAGCAGGGGAGTATCTTTCACAGCCTGCCCGGTCTGGAGATGGACACCGTGAGCGAGCGGTATATCACCGCCACACATTGCCTGCAGGCCAAGGGGTGGGCAGAGAGCTGTGGCTGGGAGTACCTGTCGGTACACGACGAGAAGGAGCTGGTAGCGGGTATGTCGCACCTTGCGGGACAAGCGGATCGTCCACGCCTTTTCGAGGCCTTTCTCTCCTCCGAGGACGAAATGGATGAGCTGAAGAACTATTTCAAGCAATTAAAACAAATCGATCATGATCATGAGTGAAAAGAAGATACGGGAGTGGACTCCCATCAAGAAGTACGAAGATATCCTTTTTGACTACTACAATGGCATCGCACGTATCACGATCAATCGCGAGCGGTATCGCAACGCTTTCACCCCAACCACCACAGCCGAAATGAGCGATGCGCTACGGATATGCCGTGAAGAGCAGAGCATCAACGTGGTGGTACTGACAGGAGCCGGCGACAAGGCTTTTTGCTCCGGGGGCGACCAAAATGTCAAGGGGCGTGGCGGATACATCGGTAAGGACGGAGTGCCTCGGCTGAGTGTCCTGGATGTCCAAAAGCAGATCCGCAGCATTCCCAAACCGGTCATAGCCGCCGTCAACGGCTACGCTATAGGCGGTGGACATGTACTACACGTCGTCTGCGATCTGTCGATAGCCTCGGACAATGCCATCTTCGGCCAGACCGGTCCACGGGTAGGGAGCTTTGATGCAGGATTTGGCTCCTCCTACCTCGCCCGAGTGGTTGGGCAAAAAAAGGCACGAGAGATCTGGTTCCTTTGTCGCCAATACTCTGCTCAAGAAGCCCTAGAGATGGGATTGGTCAATAAGGTCGTACCGCTTGCCCAACTCGAGGATGAATATGTACAATGGGCCGAAGAGATGATGCTCCTCAGTCCACTGGCCCTCCGTATGATCAAGGCCGGACTCAACGCTGAGCTAGACGGACAAGCCGGCATCCAAGAGCTGGCCGGTGACGCCACCCTCCTATACTACCTCACCGACGAAGCCCAAGAAGGGAAAAACGCATTCCTGGAAAAGCGCAAGCCCAACTTTGACCAATACCCCAAGTTTCCCTAAGATGTCACCACTAGAGAGCATCCTCCACCTCCCCACGCTACTACCACAACTCCGAGAGCCGGTCACCCTCTCCATTGAGCCCTACACCCTGTACTTCCGACGCCCTGCCAGGACCTCTCGTGGCGAGTACCGCACCAAGCTCGTCTACATTCTGAAGCTCCGGAGCGTAGCCAACCCACACCTCATTGGCTACGGCGAGTGCGCTCCCATGCCACAGCTTAGCTGTGACGACCTTCCCCACTACCCCACTCTACTGCAACAGTTGGCACACACCCTGGCACAAGACCCACATCTCCTAGACCCGGCCATGCTACGTGCCTATCCCTCCATTGCTTTTGGCCTAGCCACAGCCATCTCCGGCCTCCTTGCCACACGCCGGCACCACAACTTCCCCACCCCTCCTCTCTGCGACACTCCCTTCACACGAGGCGAAGCCACCATCACCATCAACGGACTCATCTGGATGGGCGAAAAAAACTACATGTACCGGCAGATCAAAGAAAAGATAGCCCAAGGCTTTGGGTGTCTAAAACTAAAGATCGGCGGCATAGATTTTCAAGAAGAGCTCCGGCTACTCCGCTACATCCGCCGGAATTTCACTCCTCAAGAAATAGAGCTCCGAGTGGATGCCAATGGTGCCTTTTCGTCCGACACAGCACTAGAGAAGCTCAAGCAACTCAGCGACCTACAGCTACACTCCATCGAGCAGCCCATCCCTCCCTCACCACACCACTGGGAGACCCTGGCCACACTCATAGAGAAAACCCCTCTGCCCATCGCACTAGACGAGGAGCTCATACCCCTACATGCCACCGAGAGCAAGATCGATCTACTCGACCAAGCTAAGCCCCACTACCTCATCATCAAGCCCACACTGCACAGCGATCCCGATGAATGGATAGAGCTGGCCAACCAACACCACATCGGGTGGTGGGCCACCTCCGCACTGGAGTCCAATATCGGGCTCGCCGCCATAGCACAGTGGGTGAGCCAATACCCCATCCAATGCCCACAAGGCCTGGGTACAGGAGCACTCTACCAAAACAACACCTCCTCCCCACTCATCCTCCAAAAGGACCAACTCCACTATCACTCCTTCCCCAAAAACTGACGCACCATCAACTCCACGTGCCAACCGAACAACTCTATATAGGAGACACCCTCCTAACCCCCCAACGACTACACACTCTGCCCACTCCGGTGCCCCCTACTCTCCGGCCACTCCTCTCATTTCTGTCCGAATGGTGGTACCCTCTCACCACTCACATCACCGCACAGACTTCCGGATCTACCGGCACGCCCAAGCAAATCAAACTGGAAAAAAGTGCCGTGCGACGAAGTGCCCAGAGGACCAACCAATACTTCGGCATCAGCAAGCGCCAACGCCTACTCCTCGCCATGGACCTCCGCTACATAGGTGCCAAAATGATGGTCGTACGAGCCGCTATCGCCGGAGCAGAGCTGGTCGTTGTCCCCCCGACCTCCCACCCCCTCGCCACACTCTCCACACCGCCACACTTCGTCTCACTTGTACCACTGCAGCTCCACCACACACTGGAGACCCCATCGGAGCGACAACTCCTCAGCCGGGTCCAACAGCTCATCATCGGTGGAGGTGCAATACACCCTCACCTCCTAGAGTGGCTCGATACTCTCCCCATACCGGCCTATGCCACATACGGTATGACCGAAACCATCTCGCACATCGCACTACGACGCCTCAATGGCACCCACGCCACACAGTGCTACTATCCGCTGGACGGCGTACAGCTCACACTCGGCACACAAGGAGAACTAATCATACACGACCACCTCCTCTTTCCCAACCAACCCCCAATCATCACCAACGATCTCGCTGAGATCCACCCCGACGGAGGATTTGTCATCAAAGGACGCACCGACAACATCATCAACACCGGTGGCGTCAAGATAAGCCCCGAGCAAATTGAGCAGACCCTCAGCCACATCCTACGAACACCTCTCGCCATCAGCTGGATACCCGACAGTGCTCTAGGGCAAAAAACAGTCCTCGTACTCCAAGCCTATATCATACCCGACAACCTCGACACCATACTACAAAAACACCTCCCCCCATACCACAGACCCAAAGAGGTACGCCTCCTACCACAACTTCCACACAACCCCAACGGCAAACTCGACCGGAAAGCCCTCCACCGGCTCCTTCTCTCCGAAGAGTAGGTGCACTAAGACTGGAGTCTCATGCAGAGAAAACTAAAGTCTCCTCCGAGGAGACTGGATTTTCCTCGGAGGAGACTAATTCTCAATCACAATCAGAAGAGCTATGACACCTAACGGAAGTCCTGCACCTTCATGTCGACACACTTGGGCTTTAGGAAGATAATTTGCGACAAAAGTGCAATCAACACAACCCCGGCCAGCACACTAAAGGCCAAGCCTAGGCTGTCCTCTCCTGCCCAACGCCCCATCATATTGGTGATCATGGCACCGGTACAGACCTCTCAGTTGCCTGAAGTAGCAAGGGTTTTCGAGCTCAATGAGATCCGCAAACATGGTCTCCGCCATAGTGGACAGAATCTGCCGATCAAGGTAATTGAGCGGGGCTACGCTCCAGAGCATACCTACGACTACTCACTTGTATCAGGATCTATGCTTGATCGTTGCGATGTTGTCCATACCTGAGTAACGTCTTCGTTAGGGGAAAAAAGGGCTTATTTTTCAATCTCGCCACACAAGAGCATGCTCTTGACAAGCAACCTAGGGATGTGGAAGGGGCCTTTGAAAAGATTGCCCTTGGCGGGCTGCGCCACACTGCCATCACGGTGCAGGTAGCCGTACCACTCGCCATACTCTGTATCTCGCAAGTGGCTCCAAGCCCAGTCGTGAGCCTGACGGTGCCAAGCCTTGTACTTTTCGTCTCCGGTGAGGAGGTAGGCGTAGAGGGTGGCAATGACGGCTTCGGTCTGAGGCCACCAGAACTTCATGTCCTGAGAGTAGTCCTGTGCCGGAAAGCCCTTGCAGTCCTTGAAATTGATGATTCCGCCATACTTTTCATCCCAGCCCCAAGCCCAAGCGTCGTCAAGCACCGTGAGCGCAAAGGTCTGCGCCTCCTTGGCCCACTCTGCTCCGGCAAAGGTCCGGCTCGCCTCCATCAAGAACCACGCCGTCTCGATGCAATGCCCTGGGTTGATGACCCTACCATTTAGCGTATCGATCAGCTCGCCCTCAGGGGTCACCATCTCCAGAAGGCAGTGGTACGAAGGCTGGTAGAACTTGTCCTTGATCAGTCTGAACGAAGTATGTGCCTGCTCCTCAAGAACCGGATCGCTCACGACCGAACTGAGCACAGCGGCAACATTCATCATGATCATGGAGATACTGTGGCCTAATGCCGGCTGGTTGGCTGTGATGTACTTTGGCTCAAGCACACCAGGTGTGGCAAGCCAACTCCTGACTTGCTTGAATAGTTTCAATGCCCGATCGGCATAGATCATCTTGCCTGTCGCTTTGGCATACTCGACCCACCCGATGATCGCAAAGCTCTCGGAGAAGACATAGCGACGCTTACGCAACGGCGTACCATCTTGCTTCACTTCAAAGTACATTCGCCCATCGGAGGGATCGAAGCATTTTTCGAGAAACGGGAGAATCACTTCGCACGCCTCCAGCCACTCCGAGCGTCGCTCCACATGGTTGTATGCATACGCAAAAGCGTACAAGCTACGCCCCTGAAACCACACCGACTTGGTGCTATCCATTAGCGTTCCATCGCGGTCAATACAGGTAAGCATCCCTCCATACTTTCTATCCAGTCCATACTTTAGCCAAAAGGGGAGTATCTGCTCTACTAGCTCCTCCCGATAGAGTCTTCCGTAGTGTTGAAAATCCATATACCTTATTTTATTAGTGTTTATTACAATGCACAAAGAAATCTATTGTCTCCAGTTGACGCTTGATCTCCGCTTCTTCCCCAGTGTCAATATTTCGGAAGGGGATTCGATGAGGCCAAGGTCAAGGCCCAAAAACTTCAGGATACGCTTCCCAGCCACGATATTTCCTCCAAACTGTGCGTTCACGTTGAGTTCAGCATACTGGGGGATTATGTCATAATTAACTTCCCTCCCATCAGCGGTAAAAGGAGTAAACGAAGGCGTGATCAGTCCATTAATCTTTCTAAACTTGCTCATACACGTGATCACAAAACATGTCTAAAGTATAATAGCTCATCCCTACCACTTCGGTATGCGCCAGATATCTGGCGTACGCACCCTGGGCATTCGTTCGCCGCCGACCATATAAAGCGCATCCGGAGAGATCGCAAGTCCTGCCCCTGCCGTAGCATAAGCCGCACTCTTGAGATCTCTCGTCTCGCCAACAGCCCATCTGTACCACCTACAAAGTAAAGCTCACGTCCATCATCCGAGACCAAAGATGCACCATAACCAACCGGCACAGCCAAAGAACCTAAAGAGCAAGTCTCTGATAGCGTACCATCACTTGAAATACGAACCTCTAATACCGAGCGATAAAATACTTTGCCAAAAGGAGATGAAACTGGGAAATTGCACCACCAACCGTAAACAAGCCAATTTTCCACACATCCTGCATTCAGCCCGGAAGTCCCCTCCCCAAAGGCCGACTCTCTCTCATCCAACACATCAAAACGAGGATGTAACTGCTCAGGCACGCCAAACAAGGACTCCACACGCTTATCACCATTCATACACGAATAGAAAAATAAAAAAGGCATGAAAGGCAACAATCCGGTTACAGTATTTACAATACTCCTCATCAAACAACCTACGCTATTGAAGAAAAACTAGCTTTTACAGTCTAGTTACTAAATTATAATCTTCTAATAGAGCAAAACTACTAAAAACATCAAACACTTCAATAGCAATATCAAAATATGGGCTAGGCTGATCATACTGTGGGGTAGTTTTGGACAAAAAATAGTAACTTTACAAAGGACACTAGATCAAACCTAGCGTTGAAACCTTTTTGCCAAGCAAATTCATGAGTAGCGAGAACATTGTCATCCCAATAGAACAAGTCGAAATAAGCAACCTATCACCTGAAGACCAAGCCCTAGTGGAGCAAGCCAAAGCTGTGGCAAAACATGCTTACGCACCTTACTCACACTTCCGAGTAGGAGCTGCACTTCGTCTAAATAGTGGCAAGATCGTCACCGGATCCAATCAGGAAAATGCAGCCTATCCCTCAGGTCTTTGTGCCGAACGCACGGCTCTTTTCTATGCCGGGGCACAATATCCGGACGACCCAGTAACTACTCTAGCCGTAGTGGCCATACGCGAAGATGGCAAGCTGGCAACCATAGCCGCCCCTTGTGGCGCTTGCCGACAGGTAATGATAGAGGTGGCAGATCGATATCATCAACCCTTCTCGGTTATTTTAGCCGGAGAAAACACAGCCAAGATTATAGCAGACTGCCGTGACCTTTTACCCATCAGTTTTGATGCCTCCAGCCTCTGATCTGCATGAGTAACTTTGTTGTTTCTGCTCGAAAATATCGTCCGAGCACCTTTGCCAGTGTAGTGGGGCAGGAAGCACTCACCACGACACTCCGAAACGCTATTCTACAAGACAAGTTGTCTCACGCCTACTTGTTTTGTGGACCCCGCGGTGTCGGAAAGACCTCTTGTGCTCGGATTTTTGCGAAGACAATCAATTGTCTCCACAGGACCCCGGATGGTGAAGCTTGCAATGAATGCGAGAGCTGTGTAGCTGCCAACGAACAACGATCCTACAATATCCTAGAGCTAGATGCCGCCTCCAATAACTCCGTAAACGACATCCGCCAGCTCACGGAGCAAGTCTACATTCCACCCTCTATTGGAAAGTATCGGGTCTACATTATAGACGAGGTGCACATGCTGTCAAGCAGTGCCTTCAACGCTTTCCTCAAAACACTTGAAGAGCCACCGGCTCATGCTATATTCATCCTCGCCACAACAGAAAAAAACAAGGTCCTCCCAACAATCATATCACGTTGCCAAGTCCATGACTTCAATAGGATCACGCCGGAGGACATTGTAACCCATCTCAGGCACGTGGCAGAAAACGAAGGCATCCAAGCAGAACAAGAGGCCCTTCAGCTAATAGCGATCAGTGCTGACGGAGGAATGCGCGATGCGCTCAGTATATTTGACCAGATCGCCGGATTTGGGAACGGCACCATCACGATCAAGGGGGTAAGGGACAACCTCAACCTACTTGACGAAGACGAGTACTTTCAGCTCCTGGCGTACATTCTACAAGGAAAGCACACCCAGGTACTTACACTGGTCGATACCCTCCTCCGCCGTGGATACGAGGGAGATAATATTATGCGAGGCTTCTCCAATTTCTTACGAAATGTGCTACTTTCTCAACACCCAGAAACAGCAAAAATTGTAGAAGCACCGGACTCTATCCGACAACGGTTACTCAAAGCCGGGCAATACTCCAAAACCCAACTCTTGTGGGAATTTCTAAAAATCAGCACAGCTTTTGGGACTCAGTATAGGAGCAGTAGCCAAAAACGCCTAGCACTCGAAGTCGCCCTACTCAAAATGGTGGAGTTGTGCCCCACAAGTGTACTCTACCCAGAGCTGCAGACAGGCACTTCCGAAGGTACGAGTAATGCCGGCAATGCAAAACAAGAGGCATCCAAAGTCTCTACAACGGTTAGAGAAGACAACCAAGTACAGCCTACAAAGGTCAACACACCTCAACCGTCCCCCAAGACCTATCGGCAATCGGTTCAACCAATAACTACAACGCAGGACAGCACACAAAATAACGCGCCAACACAGAAAAAGATATCCAAAGCTCAAGAACACTTTGGCTTCAACCTACTGACAGGCAAAACAACTAGCGAAGAACAAAAAGAACTAAGCGAAAAACAAACAGCCCCATCTGAGCTAAGAAATAGCACCTTCTCAAATGAGGAGCTACACAACGCATGGAGTAGTTACGCCGCCAAAATTCCTAAAGGGCAAATGCTTGTACGGCATGCCATGCTCAACTACAAGCCAAACATTACCCCTGGATCCATTGCCAATCTAAAGATAAAGGTAAGTAACGACACGGAGGCCAAACAACTGGACAGTCAACTTGGGCAGATACTCCGATACCTTGCAGATAGGCTTCACAACGACAGTATTAGGATAGAGATAGAGATAGACGAAAAGATACAGGATGAAGAACTAAAGACACCGGAAGCAAAGTTTGAGCACTTTGAGAAAGTCAATGAATGGTTTTCAAAATTTGCAGACGACTTAGCTCTCCGCCCCATGAGTTAATATTTAACCAACTATAAAAACAAAAAAACAGAATGAAAAGACTAAATTATTTGCTTTGTAGCAGTGTGGTTGCTACATTTTTGACGATCCCGGCACTCGCACAAGAGCCCCAAGAGAAACCCGAAGAGTACCGATTTACGACCATCAAGGAAGCAAAAATCTCACCGATCCAAGACCAAGCCAATAGTGGAACCTGCTGGTCATACAGTGGTCTCGGATTCCTCGAAGCCGAAGCATATCGCCTTACCGGCAAAGAAGTAGTGCTATCCCCTATGTTTATCGTATCACAGTGCTACAAAGACAAGGCTAGAGATTACGTCCGCTACCACGGTAATCTAAACTTCGCACAAGGTGGTGCATTTGGCGATGTCCTCCATGTACTCCGGAGCCATGGTGTGGTTCCTATGGAAGAAATGTATGGACTAAACTATGGGACAACCCGTAACGCACACTCCGAAATGGAAGCTGTTGCAAAAGGATTTGTCGAAGCCCTAGTTAAAGAAATGGAGAAAGCCAACCACCTCTCAACTGCTTGGGGAAGAGCATTTGACGGCATCATTGATGCCTATCTCGGAAAAGCACCTGAGAAGTTCACTTTTGAGGGTAAAAGCTACACACCTAGTACATTTGCAAAAACACTGAAACTAGATCCCAATAACTACGTCTCGCTTACATCATATACCCATCACCCATTTTACAGTAGCTTTGTCTTGGAAATTCCGGACAACTGGCGCCATGGATTATCCTACAACCTTCCGATCGAAGAGTTGATCCAAGTGATCGATAGTGCCATAGATAACGGATACACGGTGGCTTGGGGGTCAGATGTCAGCGAAATCGGCTTCACCCGAAACGGACTAGCAGTACTTCTTGATGTCGAAGCAGCAAATTCAGATCACGGTTCGGACCAAGCACGCTGGATTGGCACATCAGGAAATAAAAACAGACTCTCAGTAGGTCAGCTAATCAATACGCCCGGTGCACCGGAAATCAAGGTAACCCAAGAATATAGGCAAAAAGGATTTGACAACCTAACAACCACCGATGACCACGGGATGCTGATCTACGGCCTGGCACAAGATCAGACCGGCAAACCTTTTTATCTCGTGAAAAACTCATGGGGTGATGCCGGAAAATACAATGGCATATGGTATGCGTCCAAGGCATTCGTGGCCGGAAAGACAATGAATATCATCGTCCACAAAAATGCAATCCCCAAAGCACTTCGTGCAAAACTAGGAATTTGATATAGCCAAGAGCTACCATACAATAACAACTAATGAGAGAGGAGGTGTCTAAGACACCTCCTCTCTTTTGATATGCTGGTCAAAGGAAAAAACATTTAGTTAGGTATATAAAAACAGAAAAGGATGTCTCACGACATCCCAAACCTTTCTTGTTTAACCTTTAATCTAATACTATTATGAAAAAACCACGATGCAAATGTACGTACATTTTTCAATATAGCCAAATCTTATCCTCTCTTTTTCCTCACAAACCGAGCAAATCACCTACATATTGTCAGTTATTAACCTTTAGATGCGGCAGGATACACGCCTTATCGAATTCTTAACATTAGACTAAGACATAGGAATGATGGGTCAACGCGTGCATTTAGTTGCAAATTCGACGTCAACTGATAACGTACTAAGGCAAAATAATGAACACCATCTCCTCGCAACATTGAGGGAGTGTACATGTATGGCATGTATCCGAGCTGACCGCGAATCATAGTTCTATACAAGCGATAGTACTGTATGCCTGCTTCAGCTGCAATCTGATTTCCACTATATTTCAATCTTGTGTAGAGTGACGTGCCAAGTGGATTGTGCATTTGCTTGGCAAACTGCAGACCGGCACGCACGTTCCATGACGGAGTTAGCATACAGTCACCCCGAAAACGCATTGTAAACCGTTTTTGGTTACTGCCCATAGATACATATCGTGCAACAGCCGAGGTCTGCCATGGATCACCGGTATGATAGATACTTGCAGAAAAGACATGACCTGGAATAGTGGCATTAGGACTCATTCTCCGAAATCGCTCAAGATACAAACTGCCAGTAACCATATAAGCAATCTCGCCTCTCCACATCAGGCGAAGTCCTCTCTCGGAGTACCCCTCGGGAGGATAACTATTGGGCGTCGAATAAGGGCTAATAAAGCGGTCGCCATAGTAGTGTCCCTGAAGTGTAAGTGTCCCCATAGTGCCATTTCGATAAGCTAACGCTGCTTGGACAGCACTCCTGCTCTTTTCAGCAAGTACAAGTTCCATTGTGGACCGAAATCCTCCTTTTGAATAACTCATACATAGGCTGTTTTGCAACAACAGGTGACGCTGAGGGTACAGCCGATACGGTAAGAGTGCTTCGCCACGACTGCTGCGATAGCGGTACAACATTGAGTTAAGAGCCAACTCTAGGCTAGGCATACGATAGCTGAGATACCCACCTACCATCTCACAACGAGCTGTATGCCGGTGTTCGCGTTCAAGGTTTGTACGCCTTAGTCCAGAGCGATACAGGGTGCGTATGTGATCTTTTTCGATACGCGCATCGGTTGGCTCATAGCCTGCAAAAAGCAAAAAGGAGAGCGGAGAGGGGGATCGATAGTGAAGAGCCACTCCTCTCAGATATCCACTTTCGCGAAAAGAACGATGTGGCTTGAGTTGCCCCACCCATGTTCCGACTCCACTTCCGCCGTACTCAAGTTTTGAAAAATAACCACCGCTCATCCCAAGCAAAAGCCCATGTCCAATAGTCAGCTGATAGTCTCCAAGAACAAGTCTGTAGTTTGGCATATCCCATCGAAAACTGCCTGTCAGATAATCAAATACTCCACTTCTCAAAGGTAGCCAAGGTTCACTTATGTCTTTTTGTCCGGCAAAGTGCCATGAGAGTTTCTCCCCCATTCTCCCCTCGTACTTCAACTCTACAGAGTTTGATAATCGATCCTTGGGCCGTAAGGAGGAGCCTACAAAAAAATCATGTCTTGCTCGCAAAGTGCCGAATGAGTAAGGATTTTTCCCCACATATATAAAAGGCTCCAAGAGCTCTAAATAGGCTGAGGATAACTCCGGTGTAGCTTCCTTTATTTCATAGACACTGACAAAGCCCCCCTTTTGAGATCTGAGCAAAAGAATATTACGTGCGATAAAATCATCAATAAATGGGAGCTGTACAATTTGCTCCGCCGTAGCATTATTCAGGTCGAGGGGATGCTCGAGCAAGTCCGTGAGTTGCTCAATGATTACCTGCCGATCACTACTCTCATCGCTGGGCAAAAGTTCAAGGATTCTCTCTAAACTTTTGGCCACTTGTGCAAACATAAGTATCGGTCCCAAAGCCCATACAAAAAGGACGCCTAGAAGCCGATGCCAAAACATATCAGTGAGCCTCAAGCCAATTTTTACCTACACCAACATCAACAAGAAGAGGAACTTGCAATTGTGGCATGACGCCCTCCATCTCAGAGCGAATAAGCGTAACCAAAGTTTCGACCTCGTCGGAAGGACTCGTAAAGCACAACTCGTCATGTACTTGCAAAATCATCCTTGCACGCAGATGTTCTTTTTCAAGCCTATCTTGGACGCGGATCATTGCCAACTTGATAATATCTGCCGCTGTTCCTTGAATAGGCGCATTGATTGCATTGCGCTCTGCTGCACCACGTACGTTGGCATTTTGCGAATGAATATTGGGCAAATATCTACGACGTCCAAAGAGAGTCTCAACATAGCCTAGAGAACTAGCCTTGCTAATTGCCTCATCCATATAATCCTTGACAGCCGGAAATGAATCGAAGTAACTTTTAATCAGATCACTAGCTTCGGCACGAGGTATAGCAAGGCGACTACTCAGCCCATACGCTGATATCCCATAAATAATCCCAAAGTTTGCTGTCTTGGCTCTTCTACGATATTCCGGCGTAACAGCTTCCGGATTTACTCCATAGATATGACCGGCCGTTGCCGCATGAATATCCAAACCCTCATTGAAAGCCCGAATAAGATTCTTATCTCCACTGAGATGCGCCATGATACGCAATTCTATCTGCGAATAGTCTGCTGAAACAAAAAGGTCACCTTCCTCAGGATGATGCCCCGTAAAGGCCATACGGACCTGCCTTCCAGCCTCATCTCGAACTGGAATATTCTGAAGATTAGGGTCAGAGCTTGATAGGCGTCCTGTCGCAGTTACGGTTTGATTGAACGTGGTATGAAGGCGCCCATCAAAAGGGCTAATGTACTGTGGTAAGGGCTCAACGTAAGTATTCAAGAGCTTTCTCTGCCCACGATAGTCCAGGATCATTTTTATAATGGGGTGAAGATCACTTATCTTTTCCAAAGTTTCTTCATTTGTCCTATACTGACCGGAGGGGGTTTTGGCTGGTTTCTCTACAAGTTTCAGATGATCAAAAAGGACTTCTCCCACCTCTTTTGGCGAGCCAATATTAAATGGTTCACCGGCACAATTGTGTATTTCTTGCTCTAACGTTCCAAGATTATCCTCCATTTCCGCCACTACGTTTTTCAATAGTAGCGCATCTAGCTTTACCCCTTCCTGCTCCATTTTCAGCAAGACCTCCATCAAAGGCATCTCCATATCATAGAATAGCCTCCGAAGGTCATCATTCGCCTCTATCTCTGGCTTGAGTGCTTCATATAGCCGGAGTGTGACATCAGCATCCTCTGCCGCATACGGCAACACTTTTTCCGGGCTGATCTGCCCCATTGTCAGTTGTTTTTTTCCACGTGCGCCAATCAAGTCTTCTATCGGCATAGGCTTATAGCCTAAATAGGCTTGAGCCACGTAGTCAAGCCCATGTCTTTGCTCGGGATTGATAAGGTAGTGTGCAATCATGGTATCCCAATACGGCCCTTGCGAAATCACTCCATATCGCGATAAAATCTTTAGATCAAACTTTAGATTCTGCCCAACCTTCAACACTTCCTTATTCTGAAAGAGCTTTCGAAAAGGACGCAACTGCTCAGTGGCTTCTACTTGAATTGGAGACAACGGCAGGTACCACGCTTCATGTGGCCTAATAGCAAAGGAAATACCGACAATAGGATCCACCAATGGATTAAGACCTTCTGTCTCGGTATCAAAAGCAAAAGCAACCGATTGCTCAAGACGAACAGCCAACGCCTCTATCGCCTTGGGATCATCTAGAAGTTTGTAGTCATGAGGCGTATTCTCTAGGTCACGCATCGTTTTCACAGTATTTGCCTCGGGTATAGGAAGGTCAAAGAGAGAACGTTCACGCGGTTTGACCGAAGACACCTCAATCTCAGAGTGTAACTTGCTTAACTTGCTATTGAGCTCCAACTGGGTGTAAATCTCAGACAACACACCATAGTCTGCAGGATGCATCCGCAGATCTTCCAATTGAAAATCAACAGGAACGTCAAGTACTATTTTCACAAGCTCTCTAGAGTGCATGAGCTGCTCCCTATACATCAGAAGATTATCCTTGACAACCTTGCCCGGAACATCATCTATGTGATCGTATATTCCCTCAATTGTCGCAAAGCGTTGAAGGAGTTGTGCAGCAGTCTTCTTCCCAACCTTTGGCACGCCTGGGATATTATCCGAAGCATCACCCATCAGGGCAAGGTAATCAATTACCTGCCCCGAGTTATTCAAATCATGTAATTCTGCCACCTCTTTGGGTCCCAATTCCTGGTACTCACCTCCTTTTAGTGGTCGTAGTATGTGTATCCGATCAGTTACCAACTGGCCGTAATCCTTATCGGGTGTGATCATATAGACCTCCATCTCCGTGTGTTTATCAGCCACTCGGTGCGCAATGGTGCCAATCACATCGTCAGCCTCATAGCCATCAACGACAAACATCCTTACCCCACGCGCCTCTATTATCTTTTTTATAAATGGTATTGCATAGCTTATAGCCTCAGGAGTACGCTCTCTCTGAGCTTTGTATTCGGGGTACATCTTGTGCCTAAATGTAGGGGCAGGAGGATCAAAAACAACCGCCATATACCCATCATCACCGACACGGCTGAGTATATCATCAAAAGTATTGAGAAAGCCTACCACTGCAGATGTATCATCACCCTGAAGTGTTAGTCGTGGACGATTGAGAAAAGGAAAGTAGCCCCTATAGATTAGGGCATAGGCATCAAGTAAGTATAGTTTTTGAGACATAGAGTTCTAGCTAGTTTACGGTAAATCAAAGGTAGACCTTTTTCTAGAAATTCCCAATCACTTACTCTCTTAGATCTAAAAGGGAAAGGAGAAGGCTAAAAGAAATAAAAAAACCAGCTTGTCAGATAACAGACAAACCGGTCTAGCATATTCGGGGATTAAACTCCTAGATATTTGAGCAATATAGACATCCTTTCATCAAAAGAAAGAAAAAATAAACAAGGGCGACAAACAAGTAGACACGCAGGCTGTAGAGCATCACCAACGATCATTGCGATCACCAATGCCTCCACAGAAGACCCTGTGCCACCTCTCAACCAAGAGAAAACCCCGTATCTACTACCAGGTCTTCACTAACTCAGTATCGTTCATCTCGTTGTAACCAAAATCCTTACTCTATATTCAGAGCAGATCTCCAAAAACCAAGCTTCCCGGATTTGGCTCCAGAAAGGAGGTGTTCCAGCCGCACCT